>JAQSXG010000205.1 GCA_029256785.1 Neobacillus sp. | reverse complement strand
TTGTTTTCCAGCTTATACATCAGCACAGGATGCAGTAGATAAAGAAAGGAAAACCATATATGGATGCACTTTTACAAGAAGATTTTAATATAATAGAAACAATTTCTGAACTGGATGAACGATTTAAAATCGTTAGCTGCCTAATGGACAAACGGATTGATAATTCTTCCATCATAACATTAAAATCGATATCTCAATACACTGGCTTATCTATGAAAAAAGTGGTTTCTTTTATTAACTTGCTTGAAGAAAAAGATTTGATTCACAGGCAGTGTAATGGTGCTTTTAAGCTTAGTAATAAACTATTAAACTTAAATGGAAATACAAGCTTGAGTAACGCGAATCCATTTTCAAAGCAAACCAAGGTATCCTATCGTTGTAATTATGATCACGATTGGTCCATGCTATCGATTTCTGAGGGATGGTTTCATCTAACAGAATATACATCAAATTGTCTCATTCAAAATAAAGTCATATCTGCTAATTCACTCATCTGCGAAGAATATCGAGATTTCGTTTGGGCAGAAGTGAGTCATGCGATTTCGAAAAGGCGTTTTTTTAGCATTGAATTTGAGATACAAACAGCATCAGGAAGACGAAAATGGATAAAGGATATTGGAAGGGGTATCTTTGATTCTGATGGGAATGTCCAAGCTTTGGAGGGCATTTTTATTGACATCTCTACTGAAAAGGAATATGAGGAATACCATAATTTCATAATAGAGCATGATAAGTGGACAAAACTTTATAACTTAAATTACTTACTAAACCTTTTAAAAGGTGAAGCTACTACAGATATGAAAGGGAAAGCTGCTATCATCGTGATTAATATAAATCCCATCAATTATATAAGCTTTACCTATCACTTTGAACATGTTCAAGAACTCATTCGAACAATTTCCGAGGCACTTTCTGTACTTTGTACTAATGAACTTCATCTTTATAATCAGTTCAATAACTTTGCATTTTACATTGATCATTATAAGGATAGAAATGACTTGTTAAGTCTCATTCAAGAAATTTCAAAAACACTTTCATTTTTCAAAGAAAAAGTCAATGCCGGAATTGGAATTATTGAAATGAATGATTTTATTGTTGATGTGGAAGAAGTTCTGCACAATGTTTTTACTACATTAGAAACTGCTGCAAACAATCCTGATCAAAGTATTCAGTATCATTCTTTTAATTCAGACGGAATTGAGATCATAGATCATTCTAAAAACCATAGCCTCGCTTAATCCGTTTTTCAAATGTCACCGATTTTTCAAAATAGATCGGTGACGTTTTTTGTCGATTTTTAAACAGTTGTTTCTCATTGCTTCGTTTAATTATACAAATCTTTCCACATTATTTTTAAGATTTTCTTCGAAAACATCAAAATTTGGCAGGAATTATCTTAAGTTCCGCAAAGCAATTGTCGATATAGTAAGTAAATCAAACAGGAGGATACTAGCATGATTTCTATTATCGGAACACAGGTCGATTTGTCGAAACTTGAGCTTAGCGATATTATTGACGTAACGATACTTCAGGACTTTCTCGACAATTTTGCAATCGGATTTCATTGCGCTGCCGTTTCAGTAGGGCGAAGCGGTGAAGAATTTACAAGACCTAGTCATTACAGGCCTTTCTGCTCAAACTACATTCATGCTTCTCATGTAGGCGACGCGCGTTGTGCCGTTTGTCATAACGACTTTGGACGAAAGGCAATTTCTCAGGGAGGACCCTATATAGGACAATGTCACGCTGGTTTGGTGGATTTTGCTGCGCCTGTTATCATAAAAGGAGAACACATTGGAACTGTTTTAGGCGGACAAATCCTGGACAAGCCAGCAGATGAGAAAACCATTCGTAAAGTTGCTGGAGAAATCGGTGTCAGTAGTGATGGGCTCTGGTCTGCAGCCGAACAAATAGAGATCGTACCAAAGAGAACAATCCAGGCGGCTGCTCAGGTCTTATATATCGTGGTCAATGCGCTTGCACAAAGTGGCTTTAATCGTATTGAAACAGAGATTTTGTCTTCCAATTTAGCAGACAATTTTATTCAAATTTCCTCCACGATTGAAGAGCTGTCGACCGATTCTCAGTCAATTACTGTGCATCAAAGTGAATTACTCAATGAGATTAATCAGATTCGGGATAAAATTAATGCAATTACATCGGTACTGAACTCTATTACTAAAATTGCAACTCAGACAACAATTTTAGGCCTTAACGCATCCATTGAAGCTGCGCATATAGGAAATGCCGGAAAGGGATTTGCCGTAGTCGCAGAGGAAATACGAAGACTTTCTGATACAACAAAGGATACTGTAGACTCTGTTAGTAAAATCAACCAATCCATTGAACTAAGCATCAATACTACTATGAAAAGTGCTGACAAGACGGTGGAAACAACGAGCAACCAATGCGCAGCAATGGAGGAACTGGCAGCTACTGTACAGCAATCCGTTGCTCTCGCGGAAAAACTTAGTGATCTTTTTCACAAAAAGTGATCATTCGATAGTTAAATAATCAAAAACAGGCGGTATCCCGGGAATGGACTGGGAATACCGCCTGTTTTTACTTAAAGCTATTGTGGTCAATCTACTTTTATGCTATCCCAATAAGCATCCCAAGTCTTTTCTGCAAAATCACGCATGCCCTTAATCGTGTGATACATAACCAACGCATTTAAGAGCCCTTGTATCATTGTAATAAATAAAAATAAATGGCCTTCATGATAGGATGCTTTAATCTCATGATGCTTAGCTGCCTGATCAAATAAAGTAACAAACATCTTATAATATGGCTTTTCACGTTCTCGAAGCATATTCCAGCATTTTTCCCTAAGCAATTCGTTATCAATTAGAAAAATATTGCGCCAAAAAAGCAGGTGTTCAATGTTATCATAATATTTAAGTATATTCCAAAAAATATATTGAAACTTTTGTTTGTAAGTTAAGCTAGGAGCATCTCCTATCAATTGAAATATATCAGACAAAGTGTGAAAGAAGTTGTCAATTTCAATTTTCACTAATTGTTCTATAATGTCATCTTTACTATCAAAGTGGCTATAAAGGGAAGGCGGCTTGATATTTACCTTAATTGCAATATCAGTCACAGACAAGTTATATCCACTTTGACAAAACAATGTAAAGGTTTCATTTAAAATCTCTTCTTTTTTAGTCATCAATTTTCCACATCCGATCTTTTAGCGAACACTTTTAACATCTTTTTAAGATACAACAACTAATATATAATTACAAGCAATAAAGCAACATTTAAATCCCAAAACCGTTTAGTTTCTCAATTTAGACTTAAGTAACGGGCAAAAAAAAGCTTTATTCCCTCACACTTAATGGGAATAAAGCTTTTTTTATCGTCTGGTTCATCCTTGCTAATCGGATATTCGTCTCTCCGATTCTCAGGAAGAACTTTACCTGTGTTCTTTTGCACTCATTTCTTTTACTACCATTCGAAATACCGTTGTCTTACTCAGCATTGTTTCTGGAAATTCCCAGTCATTTCGGTCACTATAGTGCTTCATGATCACTTGAAGCGCTTCTGCTTTTTCCTTTGCATCGGTAAGTTCTGTGAGTTCTCCCTCACCAATAATGCTTTGATAACGAACAGAGAAATCACAGGCTTTCTCATTTGGATTCACCTTCCGGTTGGTATCCAGTTCAAAACCAGCATATCCCAAAGTACGGATCAGGGTTACCTTTCGGCCCACAGCTGCTCCATGAAAATAGAATACCTGTTCATTCTCCTCCCGCTCATAACCAAAGCTCAGCGGAACAATGTAGGGGTGAGTTCCATCTGCAAATGCAAGACGGCAACAATCACAATCTTGAATGATTTCATCGATATGTGCAGGATCTGTAATGGTAAGATCTTTTCTTCTCATTTCCAAATTCAATTCCTCCTAACACTATTTTGTACAGTTACTATTTGTAAGCGGCAACTTCTGACACTACAATTTTATAGCTTGTGTTCTATTATTTCAACTATAAGATATTTTGACGCAGCTTAAATAGTGAAATGAGCTTATGAAGCTCTTTTGCCTGTCCGGTCAGTTCTTCACTTGCCGCCGCACTTTCTTCTGAGACAGCTGAATTCGTTTGTGTCACATTTGAAATCTGTGAAATCCCAATTGAAATCTGCGAAACAGATTCAGCCTGTACCGTTGTTGCCGAAGCAATCTCATTGATCAGTGCAATGGCATCGTTTGTTGCTTCCACGGATTCGCTGAGCGCATCGGCAGTTCTGTCGGCAATCCCTGTCCCTCTGCGGATTGCCGTTAACGTTTCTTCAATCAAAGCTGTCGTATTCTTTGCCGCTTCCGCACTTTTGCTGGCAAGGTTTCTCACTTCATCCGCAACGACCGCAAAGCCCTTTCCTGCCGAGCCAGCTCTTGCAGCCTCCACAGCAGCGTTCAGTGCTAGGATATTTGTCTGGAACGCAATATCATCAATTGCCTTGATAATCTTGCTGATTTCACCAGACTTGCTGCTAATTTCATCCATTGCCTTCTTGAGCTCACTCATATAAGCGTTGCTACTTTGGATCTGTTCTCCTGCATGATTTGCCTTTTGGCTAGCCAAGTCAGCATTCCCTGCATTATTCTTAATCTGTACTGTGATATCCTGAACGGTTGCAGACAGCTCTTCCGCTGAGCTTGCTTGTTCGGCTGCACCTTGTGCCAGAGACTGTGAACCCGCTGCAACCTGCTGGGCACCTGTATTCACCTCTTCCGCGGTGGTTCCAATTTGTTTCAATGTCCTACTGAGGTTATTGATAATCCCATCAATGGAAGCCACAATTTCTAAAAACGCGCCCTTAAAGTCAGCAGTTGCACTGAGATCAAAGTTCCCCTCCGATATTTCCCTACAAGCTCTTGCGATGTCTTTGATATAGCTGTTCAGGCTGCTCACCGTTAGATTAAAGGAGTCTGCCAGCACTCCGAGCTCATCGTTTCCTTTGTGAGAAATGGTGATATCAAGATCGCCCTCAGCAAGCCGCTCTGATGCCTTGCTGAGTTCTAGAACAGGCTTTGTAATGGAATTTGCAAGTTTAATGTTAAATACAGCTGAAATCGCAAGTGCAAGCACCGTAATAATCACGGCAAAGATCGCGGTATTGACTGTCTGCTGCATATATTCATCGTACGCAACATTCACCCCGAGAGCCCATCCATTTGTGTTATGAATGGGGGAAACGACAGCAAACTTTGTAACCCCCTTGAACGTGTATTTTCCAAACACAGTATCCCCTGCATGGGCTTTTTGCTCAATTTCAGCAAGCGCCTTTAGTGATGGATCGGTTGCAGATTGTTTGACAGCGTTGTTCATGATATAAACAAGCTCTCTGTTTTGATGTGCAATCACTGTGGAATCTGCACTTGTAATATAAGCTGAACCTGTGTTTCCGATTTTGATATTATCCACGATTCCGCAAAGGAATTCATCATCTACAACAGCATAAACCACCCCAACAACCGTGGTATTGCTATATCCTTTGTCCCATAAGGGCGCAGAAACGATAAACTGGGCGGATTTTCCATCTTTGTCTACAACCGGATCTGTGACAAAGTTTTTCCCCTGCATAGAGCCAACAAAAAAGTCCTTATCCTTGATGTCGTTCCCGTTCAGATCTATACCATTGGAAAACGCCAAAGAAATCGACTTTAATTTGTATGTATCCGCTTTTCTTGCAAGAATTCCTTGCTTTTCCTCGATGGAAGTGCTATCACTCGAAAGTCTTGCAATTGTACCGATTTCAGACATGACACATTTTGATGTCCCAAGACGTGTTTCAATTTGAAGGGCGGCTACTTTTGCTGTTTCTTGCATCGTCTTATCCAGTGTTGAAATTGTATTTTTATAGTTCATATAGACCAGAAATGCCGTTAATAAAACAAGGAAAGCAGCTGTAATAGAGATTGATCTTACGATAATTTTGTTTTTAAGCTTCTTCATACCATATCCCCTTCAAATACCCATCTGTTTTTCGTTTTCTCCTATTTCCCGGGCAATAGTCCCCAGAAATTTAATCTTCTGACAACTCGCTTCTTGTTGCAATCAAAACAAACAAATTGCAAACTCCATCTGACACACTTATTATTACTTTCGACATAAATCCCTATATCTTAACAAATATTTATAAATTTTCCCAATTGGTGATTATCCACACAAAAACTATGAAAACATATCAAATGTATCTGCGAACTATTGTATTTTCTGACTTGTTTCGATATAATCACAGTAATTTCATATATAAATAATTTACTAAAAAGAGGCAAACTTGCCTAAAGGCAAGGCCGCAAAGCTACGGGTCGACGGTAAGTGAATCTCTTATTTATTATGATCGCCGGAGTGCTGATAGTGATAATTTATACCGATGTCCATTTATTCTATTGAATGTGGGGTAGCATATTTTGAATCATTCTATATTGTTAGTCGACGATAGTCTCCTTACAGCGAAAGTCTTGTCTGATTTTTTGGTTGAAAACGGGTACCTAACTGAAACCGTAACAACTGGCGAAGATGCAGTTGAAAAAGCATGTACGAACCCCGCATTTGACTTAATTCTCATGGACATTGAATTAGAAGGTGAAATGAATGGGATAGAGGCTGCTCGCCTTATATTAAAATGCATCGATATTCCTATCATTTTTCTCAGCTCTAATTCCTCAAAGAACATATTCAATACATTAAAACGGGTCCCCGCCTATGGATTCGTCCTAAAGGGAATCGATAAGTATGCGTTACTATCGACCATAGAAATGGCGTTGAGTCTATTTGCACTCAGTACCAAAACAAAAATGATTTATGGGGAGTATAGAAAGGCTTATGAGGAACTGGAAACCTCTCGCAAGCAGTTTCTGGAATTGACGGAGAATGCTCCTGTTGGCATTGTGAAATGCGATCAAAACGGAACCATTGTTTTTATCAATCAAAAAGCCCTAGAAATACTAGGGTCACCGAGTGTAGAGGAAACAAAAAGAATCAACCTTCTCACTTACCCGCCTCTCGTACAACATGGATTTTCTAAGCTGCTGGAAAAGTGCATACAAGGCAACGAACAGGGCGTTTCCGAACTGAATTACGTATCAAAATGGGGAAAACAGGTTTGTATTCGTCTGCATATCAAACCGATCATAGAGCGCAATCAATCGCGAGCTGCTCAAGTAATCATTGATGATGTTTCAGAAAAGAAACACTTGGAAGAGGAGCTACGTAAATTATCGTTAACAGATCCTCTAACAAACATTTATAATCGCCGATATTTCATTCAAAAGCTTGAGGAAGAGATGGCACGCGTACAAAGACAAAGTAGTACCTCATTTTGTATTGCCATGTTAGATGTAGATCATTTCAAAAGCATCAATGACCGCTTTGGCCATTATTCTGGTGATCTCGTTTTAAAGAAATTAACCAGCATTATCAAAAGAAGAATTCGCAAAATGGATTGCTTGGCCCGTTGGGGCGGAGAAGAATTCATCCTCTTATTTCCAGATACGAGCGCTTCTGAGGCACAGCTGCTCATGGAAGAATTGCGAAAAAGTATTAGTAAAATGAAGTCTCCGATTGATGAAGAGATTACAGCCAGCTTTGGACTCGTAGAATATTTTGCGGGAGACACCGTAGATTCCATGATACAAAGGGCAGATAACAGGATGTACGAGGCAAAAAAAGCAGGCAGGAACTGTGTTCGATTTTGATCATAAAAAAAGGACGAAACCCATTGGGTTTCGTCCTTTTCGTTTACGTAAAAGAGTTCTTACTTGAACTGTGCGGGTCTCTTCTCC
>JAQSXG010000204.1 GCA_029256785.1 Neobacillus sp. | reverse complement strand
TCCATATTGGCGTAACAAATACATAATAATCTGCATCAATAAACCGGTCAGCTAAGGCATGCATATTTGTAATTTGTGTTTGCTCTGCTTCGGAAAGCTCATCAAAGGTCTTCCCCATGAAAGATAGTTTTGCACGTGCATACAACATATCCATATCGATTTCAGGGATATCCATATCGTATAAATGCATATGATCAATTTCAACGTCCGGCTGTTGCTTTTTAAATTCCTCGAGGAACACCTCACCAATTTGCATACCTTTTGATAGTTTAATATCATTCTTTGGATTCACTGTAATATAAAGAAGTTTTGACACTCCGATCCCGCCCTCTTTAATAATATTTTTTCACCTAATTCATATTTTACATTAAATTGACATGTTCACAGATGAACAATCAGTGAAATTTATGATAAAACTGTGAACTAACTTACTTGATTTTGAACAAAACATGACAATTCTACATGAAACTTAACGAAACTTAACAAAGTTTAACAAAAGTCATCGTTTACGTTGTATATTTATATTATCTTTATTTTGCTAGCAGAAAGGAGGCTTTTGGAATGGATGGAAAAGCTTATACAGCCGATGAGGTAGCTCAAATATTCCAAATCTCTAAACACACGGTATATGAACTCATTAAGCGAGGTGAACTTCAGGCATTTAAGGTTGGGAATAAAATGCGAATTGAGCAGGCGGAGATTGAGAGATTTAAGGAAAATACGAAAGCACCTTCAAAAAGGAACGAGCCTGTCCAACCGGATATTCTACCAACACAGCCCATACGACTATCCGGAAGTCATGACTTTCTCGTTGAACATTTTGTTAAACAATCATCAAAGAATTTACAACTTCAATTGCAACCTACCTACATAGGCAGCCTAGAGGGATTAATGATGCTTTATCGTGGACAATGTGATATTGCTGCCATTCATCTATTGGATCCTAAATCACAGGAATACAATCTTCCATTTATTAATCAACTGTTTATTTATGAATCGATTTCAGTCGTACGATTAGCTTCTCGAGAACAAGGTTTTATTGTAGCGAAAGGTAATCCAAAGGGTATATCCGACTTTAATGACCTAATTAGAAACGATATTACGTTTGTGAATCGTCAGAAAGGGGCTGGGACACGGTTCTTATTAGACTCCATGCTCTCAAATCATCGGATTGATCCTGGGAAAATAAATGGCTATGAAAACGAGGAATGGAACCATTTATCAACCGCTTCTGCTGTTAGTAGGGGAAGCGCGGATGTTGCCTTCGGAATCCAGTCAGCAGCGAACCATTTAGGACTTGACTTCATTCCAATTGCAAAAGAACAATTTGATCTTGTATTCCGCTTCACGAACGAAAACAAACAAACCTTGAAGGAATTAATTAACTACCTACAGTCCTCAAGCTTTAAAAATAGCTTAACCAATTTAGTTGGCTATGACATTGGGGAATTAGGAAAAACCACCTATAAAACGGAGGAAATCTAATGTTAAAGAATCGCTTTTTTGCTACACTATTTGTATTCATGCTTCTTATATTGTCTGCTTGCAGTAATGGTGATACAGACACCAAATCAGCAGATGCAAAAAAAACAGAACCGAAAGCGGAACCGACTGAACTAATTCTTGCTACAACAACTAGTACTCAGGATAGTGGCCTATTAGATGTCATCCTACCAATTTTTGAAAAAGAAAATAACGTTAAAGTAAAAACAATTGCTGTTGGAACAGGTGCAGCATTAGAAATGGGAACAAAAGGTGAAGCGGACGTTCTACTAGTTCATGCTCCTAAGTCTGAAGAGGAGCTCGTTACTAGTGGAGATGCGATTAATCGCAAACGCGTAATGTATAACGATTATATCTTGGTTGGACCTAGTGATAATTCAGCTGGAGTCAGTGGCGAAGATACCGTAGCAGCATTCAAAAAAATCTTTGAAGTAAAAGCTAATTTTATTACTAGAGGCGATGACTCTGGTACACATAAGAAAGAACTAGGAATCTGGACTTCGGCCGCTATTGAACCCACTGGCGACGCATATATTTCAACTGGTCAAGGAATGGGTGCTTCATTACAAATTGCAAATGAAAAAGGCGGATACATCTTAACAGACCGTGCTACATGGCTTGCGCAAGAGAAAAACCTAACAAACCTCAAAATCGTCGTTGAAGGCGGTAAAGATTTAATGAATATTTACCATGTAATGCAGGTTAATCCCGAGAAGCACGATATGGTTAACAGCAAGGATGCAGAAAAGTTTGTTGAATTTATGGTTGATAGCAAAACCCAAGATGTAATCGAATCCTTTGGAAAAGAAGAATTCGGACAATCATTATTTATCAAATATACCGAATAGAACCTAAAGCATTATCTATTTTAAGTGAAAGGCGGTGAGGGCAGTTGGATCTAATTGTTGATGGACTAAAGGAAGCGGTGAAGATGATTCTCACTGGTGATAGAGAAATCCTTGAGATAACTTGGCTGACCCTAAGGGTTTGCTTTATGGCAATCCTGATTAGCTCCCTCATCGGTCTACCTTTGGGAATGTTTCTTGGACTTACGAAATTTAGAGGAAGAAAATTTATTCTAGTATTTATTAATATTGGCATGGGTTTACCGCCAGTGGTTGCTGGACTTTGGATTTCGATGCTATTATGGCGTTCCGGTCCGCTGGGTGAGCTACAATTACTATACTCCCCAACAGCGATTGTCATGGCACAGGTGCTTGTCTCTCTACCTATAGTTACAGGGTTAACTAGTTCCGCCTTTCAGCAAATCAATGATAAAATGCTGTTACAAATTAAAGCACTAGGTGCAACAAAATTACAAACATTATCGATTCTATTAAAACAAACAAAGATTGCGATTGTAGCTGCGATTATGGCAGGCTTTGGGCGAGTGATCGCCGAAGTTGGAGCAGCCATGATGGTTGGAGGAAATATTAAAGGGGATACAAGAATATTAACCACTTCGATCGTAATGGAAGTTTCGAAAGGAAACTTTGATGTTGCATTAGCTATTTCCTTTATTTTATTGACTGTAGCTCTTTTGATTACAGCCACCTTAACTTTTTTGCAGCAAAGGGGGAGAACATCATAAATCCATTAATTGATCTAAAAGAAGTCACCTATCAAGTTAATAACAAGACCCTTTTAAGCATACCTAATTTTCAGCTCCAAACGGGTGAGTTTCTCGGGATGATGGGACCCAATGGCGCTGGAAAAAGTACTTTGTTAAAAGTTATGGCATTTCTCGAAAGTCGAACCAGTGGTGAGATTCTCTATCGCGGACAAGTGATTCCTAAAGGAATTCCCACACTCGAATTACGGCGAAAATTCTCAGTTGCCCTTCAGCAAACACTATTACTCGATGGATCAGTCTTTAACAATGTTGCTATTGGCTTAAAGCTTAGAAAGCTTCCAAAGGCTGTTATTAAAGAAAAGGTTGCTCTTTGGATGGATCAGTTTCAAATCAGCCATTTGGCGAAAAAAAATGCCCACTTTCTGTCTGGCGGAGAGGCTCAGAGAGTAAACCTTGCTCGAGCGATGATTGTTGAACCAGAAATCCTTTTTCTTGATGAACCGTTTTCTGCGTTAGATTTTCCTACTAAAATTAAATTAATGGAAGACTTTAAACAAATTATTGAGGCTGCAGGAACGACTACTGCTTTTGTTAGCCATGACCTGATGGAAATAAATTACCTGACCAATCGACTAGCAATTATCGTGAATGGTGAGGTAAAGCAATCTGGACCGACTCAAAGAGTACTAGAACATCCTAATCCAGCAACCGCTCCCTTTCTTAATGAATGGAAGAAGTTCTATTCACAAAGTAGTTAGAACAGCCTCGACTAATAGGGCTGTTTTTTATTGTGTTCGTTGATTATTGCTTTGGAGAAGACTAAAATATAGGTATGATCATGTTCCTAGGAAAGTGGGGAAAAGTATGAAATATGCCATCATCACTGGAGCTTCTAGAGGCTTAGGCGAAGCGATAGCGAAAAGACTACTGCAAGAACAAATAGCTGTTATATCCGTTTCAAGAACAGAAAACGAGGATTTAAAAAGCTTCGCAAACCAAAAAGGCTTAACCTACAAGCATCACTCTTGTAATCTCGCTTTAGAAAATGAGGTCCAAGAGGTTTTTTTGGATATCGCTCATTATATTTTTGAAAATACTCCAGAGGAAATTTATCTTTTTAATAATGCCGGTGTAATTGAACCCATCCATATTGTCGGCAATCTGGAACAAGCACCTGTGATTCGCAACATTCAAGTAAACTTAATTGCACCCATCCTATTAACAAATTTATTTTTTCAAAAGGCAGGTCTGACGAGCACAAAGGTAGTAGCAATAAATATTACTTCTGGCGCTGCCAATCGCCCTATCGAAGGCTGGAGTATATACTGCAGTGCTAAAGCTGGTCTTAATATGTTTACGCAAACGGCTGCATTAGAACAAGCAGAGAAGAATCCCAACAATAAAATTATTGCCTTTAGTCCTGGTGTCATGGATACCGATATGCAAGAAACCATTCGTTCATCCTCAAAGGATGCCTTTAAGGAGCTTGAAAGGTTTAAGGAACTCAAGGAAAATAATAAGCTCTTAAGGGCAGAAACAGTGGGAGATGCTCTTGTAGACCTAGTCCTCAACGGAGAACCCGAAAGCGGAAGAATCTATACTATTAACGAATTAATTTAATACAGAAGGCCACTCCCAAATAGGTAGTGGCCTTTCTTTTTTAGTCCTCTAACGGGAACCAAAGAGTAAAAGTCGTTCCTTTATTCAATCTGCTCTTTACTTTAATCTTCCCTTTATGGGCATCCATTAACGCCTTAACAATAGATAAACCAATTCCAACTCCACCCGTTTTTCGATCACGCGATTTATCACCTCGGTAGAAACGCTCGAAAATATGCGGAAGGTCATCCTCTGACATGCCTGCGCCTTCATCTTGAACCTTGAAACCTACGAATCCCTCCTTTTCGTACTGTACAGAAATCGTTACATCCTTTCCTACGGGGGTGTATTTCAAGGCATTATTCAAAATGTTTGATAGAATTTGCATCAATTTGTCTTTATCTGCTGCAAAGAAAAGTTGCTCTGTAGGTTCTTCAATATGGAGATGAACCCCCTTTTCCTTGAACGAGGGTAAAAACATTTCCCATAACGCGCATAGAACATTTCCTGCTTCTACTTCTGTTTTCTCCAATCTGATTTGCGGATTTTCAGCTGCTAGCAGTTTTTCAAGTTCATTTACTAGCCGTACTAGGCGCATTAGCTCTTCGTGACTAGATTGCAAACGTTGCGGTGTTGGCTCCCATATCCCGTCTTGATACGCCTCAATTTGACTTCTTAAAGTGGCAAGCGGCGTCCGAAGTTCATGTGCCAAATCCCCTGTGAATTGTTTCCTTAACATCTCCCCCTTTGATAAGGTTTCTGCAAGATTATTAAAGGAAATGGCAAGATGTTTTACCTCCGTAGGCAGCCCTGAAAGAGGGATTCGAATATCGAGATTATGCTGCTGGAGCTGGTTTGCAGCAAAGGAAACCTTATTCAAACCGGAAGTTAATTTTTTGGAAAAAATCATACTAAAGAGTATCGATAGCAATAGTGTTAAACAAACAGCTGCATAAATATATAATTGGATGGTTTGAATAAATTTATATTCATCATCAATTAAGCCAACCGGATAAATGGCCACTAGTTTACCAATAATCTTATTATCTACTCTTAATGTATAGGAATTGGAATGCCACTCTTCCCAGTCTGGTTCAGGCTCCGCTAACCCCAGGCTGTTCAACATTCCTCGAATATTTGAGGAATCCATTTGCAGCTGGCCAAAGCGGTCGAATAATTGAAAATAAAGCTGATCAGTCATCGCGTGCTCATGGAGCAAACCAAATACAGGATCACTTGTAAAGTGACCATGTTTCTTAAAATCTTTTTCTACTTCGGTAATAATTCTATCAATATTCTTTTCTCGATTTCGGTCAATATAACTCTTAAAGCTTTCTTCAAAGCCCCACTGCATAAAAAAGCTTACAAATAAAATTCCAATCATTGAGATAAGCACTAAATAAAAGAGAATCTTAGACCGGAGTGTTTGCAGCATCCAATACCCCTCCAAATTTATAACCCATTCCAAAAACAGTTACGATAAATGTCGGCTGTCTTGAATCTAACTCGATTTTTTTACGGAGGTTTTTTATATGAGTATCAACACTACGTTCGTATCCCTCATAATACATTCCTTCATCCTGGATTTTTTCTAATAAATCCATTCGGCTGTATACTCTACCGGGATTTAATGCCATATTGGTTAAAAGCTTGTATTCGATTGGTGTTAAGGTAACATCCTGTCCCTTGACGATTACTTCCTTCTTAGATAGGTCTATCGCCAGGAGCCTGTCATTGAATTCGATGCGGTCAACCTTTTCAGCTTTCTTCACACGTCTAAGAATGGCTTGTACGCGAACGACAACCTCTCTAGGACTGAAAGGCTTCGTTAAATAATCATCTGCCCCAATGACAATCCCATTGATACGGTCATCTTCTGCAGACTTTGCTGTTAGCATTAATATAGGAACGTCCGATTCTTTACGTACTAACCGGCAAACTTCTTCACCGGAAATATCCGGGAGCATTAAATCTAAGACGATTAAATCAGGGTTAATATTTTTAGCCTTTTTTAAGGCATCAATTCCATTATCAGCACAATGAATTTCATAGCCTTCCCTTTCAAGATAGGCTTCGAGGACTTCTAAAATTCTTTTTTCGTCGTCAACTAGCAGTATTTTCATCGTTTTCACTCCCCTTAGCTTTAATATATCATTTCAGGGGATTACTTTTTTGAACTTCACAAATTCACCACAATTTCTTCATAACATCTTCAATCTTTCTCGGTAAGATAGGCATGTAGCAAAGAAGGAGCTTCTTAACTCTTTAGTAATAAATGACTTATTACGTTCTTGCTCTCCCAAATTTAATCTCTCTTTTTTTACATATGGGTGTCCCGAACTGCGGGGCAGCCTTTTTTTTTGATATTCACCCGTAAATACCTCTTCCCTAATGCAGTTTTGTCATTCAGCATGAACACGATGGACATTTTCACTCTTCCTTCGGGCTGTTCTGTCTTTCGGAACCATTAAAAAAAATCACACGCCAATAGTTTCTTGGCGTGTGATTCCTGATTGGTACTATTCGTTATTCTTCTTAATCTCACCAGTAAGCTCTTGAATGCTATTCTTTAAGTTTGATTTTCCTGCGTAGGTTTCTATTAGTTCTTTGACGTCGATTCCGCTTGTTGCTTTTAGAGATTCTTGAAGTCCTGCCATTAGATTGGTTGCATAGCCGGTAATTTTATTTGCTCCACCGTTTGCTCCAGAACCACCTGTATCAACCACGGTAATCTTCTCAATATTGGAAAGCGGGCTAGCGACTTGCTTCGCATATTCTGGAAGCATTTTGATAATCATGTCTAGAATAGCCGCTTGACCGAACTGTTCGAAGGCTTCAGCAATCTTTTCCTTCGCTTCTGCTTCTGCTAATCCTTTTAGACGGATAATTTCTGCTTCTGTTTGACCTTGTGCTCTTTCCGATTCTGCTTTAGCAAGACCATCTAAGCGTATACGTTCTGCATCGGCTTTTGCCATTGCTTCAATACGGTATTTATTTGCTTCGGCTTCGGCCATTTGCTTTGATTTATCCGCTGCTGCGGCTTGTTCAACAGAGTATCTGTCAGCATCTGCCTTTTTCTTCACTTCAGAATCATATTGGCGTTCACGACGCAGAATTTCTTTTTCTT
>JAQSXG010000203.1 GCA_029256785.1 Neobacillus sp. | reverse complement strand
CAGGTGAAGAGCCAGGCGAAGAGCCAGGTGAAGAGCCAGGACAAGAACCAGGTGAAGAGCCAGGACAAGAGCCAGGTAAAGAGCCAGGACAAGAGCCAGGTAAACAACCAGGGAAGAACCCAGTTGTAGTTCCAGGTAAAGACAATGTACTTCCAAACACAGCTACAAACAATTACAACATTTTAATTATAGGATTCATGGTAGTTATGGCTGGTAGTGTTTTATTCTTCGTAAGAAGAAGAAATGCTGTAACAAAGTAATATGAATAAATGATAAAAGAAAAGGCGTGCCAATTGTGGCACGCCTTTTCTATGTATATTTAACAATTCATTTAAGGGGCACAGAGACTATTCCTCTCTGCTTAAAAATTAAAAGAAGGGTTATCGCCCTCTAGGATGGTTTTTACCCGTTTTCCGATAACCGGGTGGTATTGTGGATGGGTTAGGATGTAGAACTTTTCATCCTCGATGGCAGTGAAAACACTCATTCCAATCGAGTCAATTGGAATACCAGTTTCTATAACTTGACGGGCTCTTTCCAAACCTGCTTTGAAAGATGTACTTTGATAATATGGTTCTTCAGCTGTAATTGCATAACGTTCAGGTCGGTGCCGGTCACAATGATGTAAATCAGTCTGAACGAATCCAGGGCAAAATACAGACATGTTAATTTTTGAATTCATTGCCTGGAGGCTAAGATAGGTCGTTTCTGAAAGTGCAACAGATGCATGTTTGGATGTATGGTAGGCCACCATTCCTGGTGTTGAAATTAAGCCTGCCACTGAAGCAGTATTGACTATATGACATGGTGTGCCCTGTTTCATCATGATCGGAATGAATGCACGTAAACCATAGAAGATCCCATTCACATTAACGGACATGATCCAATCAAAATCTTTTGCAGGAATTTCCCAAATAGGGCCAGGAACAACAACACCGGCATTATTAAATAGTAGGTCAACACTGCCAAATGTATCAATGGCTGTTTTTGCAAGCTGTTCCACTTCCTCATAAACCGATACATCAGTCACGACAGCAACCACCTCAGCTCCCAATGCGGCAACAAGTTCTTCGGTCCGGTGCAAATCAGCTTGATCGATATCGGCAAGCACCAGCTTCATTTCTCGAGTTGCACATTCCTTTGCAAACTCTGCTCCAAATCCGTTTCCTGCACCGGTGATAACCGCTGTTTTTCCTTTAAAATCCTTCATTATAAAACCTCCTCCATGATGAATAACTGAATAAATTTTTGGCTGGTTCCCCGATTCACGTTCCCATTTAAGCAGGGAAGCTAGGGAAGTAGGGGGAACCATGAGTATATCTTTATAGAACGAAGGATTTTTCAAAGCCTTCGCGAATAGCATCAGATACTCTGCCAGCTTTGCTAGAATCACCAATTACTCGTACCTTGCTTGGGAAGGCTTCTTCTAAGTGTGAGAGAAGTCCTTTTTGTGATTTAACCCCTAGTGACAAAACTACATGTTCAGCTGCAAATGTTTGTGGTTGTCCTGATTTTGTGTTACTTACTGTCACTGAATCGGTTTCGATAGAGGAAACTTTATGATTAGTGACTACTTGGACCTTGTATTTGGTAAGTTTTTGAGATATATCATAAAGCATAGCAGCATAAATGCCATTTCCAATTTGCGCCTGCATTTCAATAATAGTGACCTCATTACCTTGTGAAGCTAACAATTCTGCTGTTTCACACCCCGTCATACCTGAACCAATAACAACTGTCCGTTTCCCACTAAAAGATACTGTACCATCTAGAATATCGTTGGCTGTGCAAACATGAGCTTCGTTTACCCCTGGGATTGGTGGAATGATTGGTTCTGCACCAGCAGCCCAAAAGACTGCATAAGGATCCACTGCTTGGATATCCTCTACAGTTGGTTCCGTATTTAGCCTGATATCAACATTGGCGTGAAGCAGTTCACGTTTTTGAAATTCAACAAAATCTGTCATAAGTTGCTTACCCGGAGGCATGCCAGCTAATCTTAATGCGCCACCTAACTGTCCAGATTTTTCATATATAACTGGTTTGAAACCGCGGTTTGCCAAGGTTAAAGCTGCTTCCATACCTGCAGGACCACCGCCAATGATGGCCACAACACGGCCAAGACCGTTCCTATCCAATGCGGAAAATTCCAATTCGCGGCCAACACGAGGATTGACAGCACATTTTACGACTCCACCCTTGCCTAGTGTTTCAATACAGTGCAGGCATCCTATACATGGACGAATTTCATCATCTCTGCCTTCCATGGCTTTGTTGCTCCATTCAGGGTCAGCCAGTTGGGAGCGTCCTACTGCAACAAAATCAACGGTACCTTCTTCAAGCAGGCTCTCAGCAAATTCAGGTTTTTTAATCGTTGATACAGCAATAACCGGGATTTTCACAGCTTGTTTGATACCAGCAGCTAAATGACGCTTCCAACCTTGCGGATAAGAAGTCGGTTCAATAATTGTTACACCGGATTCATATGTTCCACTGCTAACATTAATAGCGTCTACGCCGATGCTTTCCAAATAACGGGCAATTTTAATAGAATCCTCAAGCTTTAGACCGCCTTCAACGAACTCATCGCCACTCAAACGAACGCTAATTGGAAAATTCGGACCACAAATATGCTTGATTCCTAAAGTAATTTCGGTAATGAATCGCATTCTTTTGATAAAATCCCCACCGTAGCGGTCAGTACGTTTATTCGTATATGGACTTAAAAATTGGTTAATTAGGTAACCATGAGCACCGTGGAGTTCAACACCATCAACTCCAGCCATTTGTGCAAGTTTGGCGCCAGTAACAAATTTCTTTACAAGTCCTTCTACTTCTTCTGTTGTCAGTGCACGCGGCATTTCCATTGTCCGTTTACACATAATTGCACTTGGGGCGACGATTTGTCTTCCTTCAATTAGAACGCTGTGTGTTTCGCGTCCTGGGTGATGAAGCTGTACAAACATTTTCGTATCATATTTATGAACGGTGCGAACAAGTCGTTCTAGTTGTGGAACATGCTGTGGCTTTGTCAGGGTAAGCTGATTCGCACAACCAACTCCGTACTCTTCATCAATTCTAGTAATCTCTGTAATAATCAGACCACAGCCACCTTTGGCCCGTTCTTCGTAATAGGCAATGATTTCTTGTGATGCTTCACCAGTTGAACTGGCTAATGCGGTGCCAATCGCGGGCATTACGATTCTGTTTTTTAACTCTAAGTTCCCAATTTTTCCTTTTGAAAATAACTGTTTGTATTTCATTTGGATCCTCCTTGTGAAGTATTGAGCAATCTATATTTATATGTTACCAAATTTGTAACTATTAACCTATGTACTTAAGGGACAAATATTTGTATCAGTTTTGTCTCAGTAGGACCAAAACCCTTTAGAAACGTCGCATATGGGGTTGTAATTAATGTTAGACTTGAATGATTCTTTTGATAATAGTTTGTAGTTCCTGTGAACAAAACAGCAACAATTTCTTCCGCCCCTATTCTTTCCGAAACCACAAAAATATAATGAGGGTAAGAGGTGA
This sequence comes from Neobacillus sp., assembly GCA_029256785.1. GTDB lineage: Bacteria > Bacillota > Bacilli > Bacillales > Cytobacillaceae > Neobacillus. The sequence continues at coordinate 4,283 of JAQSXG010000203.1, read as the reverse complement.
AGAAGATGATATTCGTTCAAGATGTTTATGACAAACTCCAAATTGCTAGTTATAATCCAAAACTATGGCAGCCACCACAAAATGATCAATCACTTCGCGATGTTTATTTTTTATCAACGAATGTTATAAGAGATTCTTCCTTAATATATATGGGGACTGTTTCTGCAATTCTTCCAATAATTGAGAAGACTAGACATAGTCACTTGCTCCTTGTAGAGGACGTACCTATGGAACCAAAGGTCAGATCTCAGCTGCTTCACCAAGGCTGTAGCTTGCTAATCCTTCCGGTGGATACGGATATGTTTGAAACTTTTAATCTAGTAAAAAGTTTATTTTCAGACCAGCAATGGTTCTTCCAACAATCATATGTACTTTACAATGAGCTACTTACCTGCAAGGATCTTTCTCAGGTTGTTGCTTTAGCGGAAAATGAGCTAAGTAACCCTGTTATCCTTATTGACGAGAGTTTCAAGGTCATTCAATATTCAAAAATTATTTCCGTAACGGATGAAATTTGGGCGACTAATATTAAGAACGGTTATTGCTCTTATGAATTTGTGACTGAAGTGAATAAGCTGAATTCAGTTAGGCAATCTCCGACAACAACGGAACCCTTTTCTGTCAATTGTCATGCGAATAGAATTACGAAGTGGGTCTGTAAGCTGTATTTTGATAATGCGCTGATTGGATATATGGTGATTCCAGAATGTCATACCCATTTGAAAAGGGAGCAAGTAAAACTGTTGTCGGTGTTAAGTAAAATAATGGTTCATCATATGGGCCGAACGATGCAAGAGTATTCCTCTCAATGGATGCACCAGGGGAAGCTGTTGGTTGATTTAGTAGAGAATCGTATTCACTCAGAATCTGAGCTCTCAACCCGGCTAAAGCTGTTAGGAGTCTCACTAACAACAGCATATCATCTTGTCATGATTAAGGCTGATTCCTTAGAGGCTACGAGAAGAAAGTCTGAGACGTTGCATGACCAGCTATCAAAATTGTACCCAGAAGGTCTGCAGGTAATCTATAAAGATTCTTTGCTGCTCCTCCTAAAGCAAAAGGAATGGAGTAATAATAGCAAATTTAAAAAGGAATCGGTAGCCGAAATTCTAGCAAAAAAGAATCTCCGAGCTATATATAGCGATCCCATCACCGATTTACTCCAATTGTCATCTCATTATATTCACTTGGCTAATGGTTTCGAACTAGCAGCTAACCTCGGCAAGCAGGAGGTGTTATTGCCTTACAATGACTTGAAGTTCTCTCAGTTGCTGCATGACAACATTGTGCACAAAGATAAGCTGCTTCAATACTGCCATCCGGCAACCTTGGAGTTATTAAAATATGATAAGGAAAATAACACATCCTATTATGAAACACTACTAGCCTTTCTTCATAATGGACAAAATACAAACGAAACAGCTAATGAACTTTATATTCATCGAAACACAATCAAATATCGAATGAAAAAAATAAATGAATTGATTGAAATTGACTTGACGAAAGGGGAAACCGTTTTTCAACTCGCTTATAGCCTCAAAATCCTTAACTATTTAAGGAAGGGAGGTGTAATCTGAGGCACTTTGGAGAGAGTGCGGATGGAAGATAGAAATTGCAGGCTCCTCCTATAGGATGCCTGCTTTTATTATTTTGGGAGCATTTATCGGTCGTACTTCTATGTTACCCACCACATTTATAGGAGTAAATTAATCAGGAGATTAAGCTTACAGATATTGCCACCATCTTTCTCTTGTTATACCATTAGTGATAAGAGAAAGTAAAAAGGGGGACAGATTTTGATTCCAACAAAAATAGATCCTATACCAATCACACCGATTAGAGAAAAAGGTACAAACTCCATCGTTGATTGGTTCGAGCAGAATAAACAATCATTCTATACACTTGGGCAGGCCTATCTAGGTAGTCAACAACAATTGGAGGAGCTTTTTTTTCGGACTATTATAAAAGTCCACAAGGAATTGCCACGATATAAAAATGAAACATCATTTGAAATGTGGGCAACAACCATCTTCATACATATTTGCCGGGAACTTTCTATTGATAAGAGTTTACTGGCTTCAGAGGGAAGTGAACAACGGCAGGATGTATTTAAAGCACTTGATAGATTGAAAGTGAATGAGAAAGAAGCGGTAGTCCTAACCTATATAAAGGGATTCTCTCATGAAGAAACGGCACAGCTTCTCCAAGTTTCAGCAGAAAAGATGAAAGAGCTTTTGTTTGTCGGACTCCAGTCACTTAGAAATGAAATGGGCTATGGATCAAACTTTAATGGCTGTAATGAGTTTCATAAGGATTATCTCGATTACTTAGAGAGAACGATGGAACGTTCGAAAAAAGTTGATTTTGAAATACATATATATCATTGCCGGGATTGTCAGGAGGATTTGGATTCTTTTCAGGATGTCATGAAAACAATGTTAAATCTTACTGATAGATTGCAAGACTTGTCTATGCCTTCTAGTATTATGGCGAACATTAAAAGTAGGCTGGTAGAAAAGGAAAAGCGAAGAGATGAGAAGAACAAGAAGCGTAAAAATACGGGAATTGTTTTTGCTAGTGTATTTATGTTAATAATTGGTATAGGCTATTTTTCAGGTGCATTTTCAAACCTCTACTATACTTGGACAGAAGAAGATCAGCAATTACGAGCCTTCCTTCAACAGGACTTTGGGGAAAGCCTAAACCTTGAAGCCCAAAGCAATGGTGTGAAAATAAAAATCAAGAGTGCAATTGCTGATGAAATTCAAACGCTTGTTTTTTATGAGATAGAAGATACAAATGAAGATAATCAATATGTAATGAATTATGATGATGGCGTTTCTGTTGAGAACACTTTTGAAATTATGAGTTACGACTCCTATCCAAAATACACAATCCCTGACCTTGAATCGACTATAAATAATGAAGAAAAGAATGTGTACCATGGAAAAATTAGTTTGCTGCCACTCACAACGGATGAAGGGGTCATTAAACTAAAAATTACCAAACTTCATAAATTAAAACGAGATGCCTCTAACCGGAATGATTTTGTCGGATACGATGACATGGGACAGGAGACAGGGGAGTGGACCTTTGAAATACCTGTTACAAAACAGCCTTCTATCGAATACGCAATGGATAAAGAAACAGAAATTGAGGGAGTACAGGTTCGATTTGATAAACTAATCGTTGCTCCAACAACGACGATTCTGCAATTTGGTTTTAGTAATCAACAGCAAGGAAAGCGGATAGATATTCTTAATTTTGACAATCTAGAAGTGAACAATAAAAAATTGGAAGTTGATAGGTATAATAACGGCTATTATTCTGATTCATATCAGGACATTAATTGGACTACCTTTCAAACACAATTTGACTCTCTTTTGGGAGAAAAGCCAAAAGAGGTTAAGGTTAAACTTCAATCTATGTATGTGACTTTTGAAGACCATAAGACTATCGAACTGGATGCATCTGGGGTATATCCCCAAACCTTTGACTATGCAGGTAGTACAATTTCTATTGACAAACTAGAAGTTGGAAAACCTACCAAAGTGGTAATAAGTGATCATGAAGTTGAAAATCGAGCATACGATACTCTTCATTTTAATATTATGGGTGAGGATGAACATGAGTCACATTCCATGGAAATGGAAACGGAAGGCGTACTCATTGATAAAAATGGAATGAAATATGATATGAATAACTACAATGTCTCATATGAAGAAATAGAGCAGCCGCGTTATTACATTACCGTTCAAAGCATGTTGCTGCGGAGTAACAACTTAGGAGAGGCGGTTGTACCTAAAAGGCTAGAGCTTTATGGGTATAATGCAATAGAATATTTGGATGATATCGTGAAGATTTCATTGGAATGATAGCATGAAGAAGACCATGGGGACGGTTTTGGTGACTTTTTGAGTCATCAAAACCGTCCCTATATTATTGATTACAATTATTTAGTTATTGTGTGTTAAAAGACACATCTGATATTCTATTACTGTGTTATTTTCTTTTTATCATACTTTTGGGGGTTGAGACTACTATGCAACTAACTTTGGAAAATACGAAAAATACCAAAGGTGACAAACTTCCATTTTCAAGAACCAATCCGTTTCAAGCAAAGGTTCTTAAAAATATTAATTTAAACGGGTCAGGGTCTAGTAAGGAAACAAGACATATTGAATTATCTTTAAATGGTTCGGGTCTATCGTATAACCCTGGTGACGCTCTTGGCATAGTCCCTTCAAATGATCCTGAACTTGTGGCTTCCATTCTTGAAGAAA
>JAQSXG010000202.1 GCA_029256785.1 Neobacillus sp. | reverse complement strand
TCCATTTCATTAAGGTTTATCCCTACACTTATGCAGGAAACTGATAAAATAATGAAAGCGCAGATTGCCCGTGGAGTAGAGTTTGCTAGTGGACCGTTCAAGGAACGGATTAAGGCTGTTATTCCACTGCTGATACCATTGTTTGTAAGTTCATTTAAACGTGCAGAGGAGCTTGCAATTGCAATGGAAGCAAGAGGCTATCGTGGAGGGGAAGGAAGAACGAAATACCGCCAGTTAAGCTGGCAGTTAGTCGATTCACTTCAAATCTTCTTCTTAGCAATCATAACAATATTATTATTTCTATTACGTTCATAATGGAGCAGCCTATGCAACGCTATAAATGTATAATTTCATATGATGGTACTAATTTTTCCGGATACCAGGTTCAACCAAACAAACGCACGATTCAAAGTGTAATTGAAGCGGTACTTGAAAAAATGCATAAAGGTAGACATGTTAGAATATCGGGCTCTGGACGGACAGATGCGGGTGTGCATGCGAAAGCACAGGTGATTCACTTTGAATCCCCCTTAGCCATACCTACCGAGAGATGGGAAACGGCATTAAACACCATGCTACCTGAAGATATTGCTGTTCTATCAGTGGAAAAGGTATCTGACACCTTTCATTCTCGATTTGATGCTTCCGGTAAGGAATACCGTTATGTTCTTTCGCTTTCAAAAAAAAGGGATCCATTTTCGCGTAACTATACCTATCATTATCCTTACTCCTTAGATATCGCGGCTATTGAGGAAGCATGTAAATATTTACTAGGAACACATGACTTTTCAAGCTTTTGTTCTGCAAGGACAGATGTCGAGGATAAAGTTAGGACAATTGAAACCATTGATGTTTCATGTAGTGGGGAGCAACTTACCTTTCGGTTTATTGGTAATGGTTTTTTATATAATATGGTGCGAATATTGGTTGGTACATTAATAGAAGTAGGTTCTGGTAAACGTGTACCTGAGGAAATCCAAGAAATTTTAAAAAAGAAAGACCGTCAATTCGCTGGTAAAACAGCACCAGCACAGGGATTGTATCTTTGGAATGTACTTTATGATTCGTAAATTTACTAACAACCCTACCTGGTGTAACATTTTCTTGACATATCGACCCTGAGCACTTATTATATTAGAGTGCGTGTTTTTAATCCCACGATAAAGCCCCGGAAAGTCTTAATCGTGATTGAAAATATATGATAAAAAACTTAAGCGCACCAGCTTTACATTCATTCCCGGAACAGAATGGATACTAATAGCTTTAAAAGGTGCGAAATAATAATCTTTAACGGATTTAATATAGGAGGGAATTTCATGCGTACAACGTTTATGGCTAACGCCAACAATATCGAGCGTAAATGGTACGTAGTTGATGCTGAAGGCCAAACTCTTGGTCGTCTTGCTTCTGAAGTAGCATCAATTCTACGTGGTAAAAACAAACCAACTTTCACACCACATGTTGACACTGGTGATCATGTTATTATTATTAACGCTTCTAAAATTCACTTGACTGGTAAAAAATTAACTGACAAGATTTACTACCGTCACACTATGCATCCAGGTGGTTTAAAGCAAAGAACTGCTTTGGAAATGCGTACAAACTACTCTGAGAAGATGCTTGAACTTGCTATTAAAGGCATGCTTCCAAAGAATTCTCTTGGCCGTCAAATCTATAAAAAGTTAAATGTCTATGCTGGTAGCGAACATCCGCACCAAGCACAAAAACCTGAAGTTTACACACTTCGCGGATAATTTAGAGGGAGGGAAATAACTTGGCACAAGTTCAATATTATGGTACTGGTCGTCGTAAGAGCTCTGTCGCACGCGTGCGCTTAGTTCCAGGTACAGGTAAAGTTATAGTTAACGGACGTGACATTGAAGAATATATCCCATTTGAAGCTTTACGTATGGTTGTTAACCAACCATTAGTAGCTACTGAAACAAAAGGCAGCTATGATGTCCTTGTAAACGTAAGCGGCGGTGGTTATACTGGTCAAGCTGGCGCAATCCGTCACGGTATTGCTCGCGCATTACTTCAAGTTGATCCAGAATATCGTCCAACATTAAAGCGTGCAGGTCTATTAACACGTGACCCACGTATGAAAGAACGTAAAAAATACGGACTTAAAGGCGCTCGTCGTGCACCTCAGTTCTCAAAACGTTAATATGTACGTTTCAAAGGCTCTCAACCAATCCGGTTGGGAGTCTTTTTATTTTATGGCTCTGTTAAATGAGGCAATTATTGATTTATAACTCTGTTGATTGGAGCGGAGGGCGCTTAACCCCTGCGGGAGTACGGGCCTGGGGAGACCCCGCAGGCTCTTTAGCGCCGAGGAGGCTTCCCGGCACGTCCGCGGAAAGCATAGCGCCTGGAGTGGAAATCAACAGCCAAGTTTAACAGAGCCTTTTAATAAAAGTTTAAATTTGGTTGGTTTTATCGTATAGGATAAAAATTGGCAATGGAAAAATAGATAGTACTTTGCATTTCTTAATTGAAAGGGATGAAGAATAGTCTTAAGAGGTGAAAAGTAAGTGAATGTAATAACATCCTTTAAAGAAAAGAAACGTGATAAACAAATCAAATATGAGCGGTCTGTATTAAAGGACCTTTCGATAAAAATGTTAAAAGAAAGAGTTCAACACTTTTTTGGTGGCTCAAGAATATCCGCAAGTCTTGTTATGAATAAAGGAATTGAAGAAGCCTGTTACGATGTTGCGCTTGAAGCCTACTTATTAGGAGCAAAATTAAGTAAGTTTGGATATTATGGTGAGAGCATCGATGAAGTTAGAAAGCGATGTTACAAAGAAGAGAAGCATTTAATCGATACATTATATAATTTCCTACTCTACTGGGGACATGGCGAAGAGGGGATAATGTCCGAATCGCTTTATTACTCCTGTGAGGGATATGTTGATATTTGGTGGAGAGAAGGGTTTGATAAAGGTCAACGTAGACTGAAACTCCGACTACATTAGTAAAATAACCTAACATTTCTTCCTGTTCTAATTTTATCTCCTGTCCCATATAGTTTAATGAATATGGACGAGCGGGAAGGAATGATTGGGGTGTTCAAATCAAAAATTAAAGTCATAAGTTTTTCTGTGGGTTTACTTATTTTATTTCTGATTCTACAATATGATTTCTCTAAAGAGGGTACTTGGAAAGATTGGAATCTTCCGCTGTCTGGTAAAATTATCTTGATTGATCCTGGACATGGTGGACCAGATGGTGGTGCTGGCACCAAACAAGTACTTGAAAAGGATATAGCCTTAAATATTTCCCTTAAGGTTCGAGACTATTTACAACAGCAAGGAGCCCTTGTCATAATGACGCGCACGGAGGATAATGACCTTGCTGAATCAGACACTAGAGGTTATAGCAGGAGAAAGGTTGAGGATCTAAAAAACCGGTTAAAAATGATTAATGACAATGATAATGATTTCTTCGTTAGTATTCACCTTAATGCTATTCCATCAGCCAGATGGAGTGGAGCGCAAACCTTCTATGCCCCTCATTTTAAAGAAAATGCCAGGGCGTCAAAATTCATCCAGGAAGAGCTTCGTGTTAATTTAGAAAATACAACACGTAAAGCCAAGCCCATTAATCAGGTCTACATATTAAAACATGCGAAGAAACCTGGTGTGTTAGTAGAGGTTGGTTTTCTCTCTAATCCTGCTGAAAGAGAGCAATTACGCTTGGATGCATATCAAGAAAAGGTGGCTGCATCAATTAGTCAAGGAATTCAACGATACTTTACGAATGAAGCAGAATTGATAGAAACAGATGAATGAAGGCTGTCAGCTGACACCTTCTTTTTTTACTATGAAGGAACGCTGCAAAGCTAAAAGGGATAATGTGTGATTCAATTAACTGTTTATGGGCACGATTATGGTATACTGAGAGTTGGAAACGAATTCATTAGGTGAGGTGTTTGTTTACATGTTAACAGAAGTAAAAGTCAGAGAAGTATTAGGCAGTCTTAAAGAACCATTTTTACATAAAACTTTAGGGGAATTAAATGCGATCGAAGAAGTAAAGATAAAAGAAGAGAAGAACCATGTAAGTGTTAAAGTGCAGATTGCAAAAACAGGTACATCTGAACAATTACAGCTTCAAACACAGGTAGTCAATTTATTAAAAGAGGCCGGAGCAAACACGGTGGGAATCCGTTTCAGTGAGTTACCGGAAGATGTATTGGCACAACATAGACAAGCAAGTAATGAGACGGAGGAAGCAAATTTGCTTACCTCTAATAAAACAAAGTTTATTGCAATTGCTTCAGGTAAGGGTGGAGTAGGCAAATCAACAGTCTCGGTCAATCTAGCTGTAGCTTTAGCTCGTCTAGGGAAAAGGGTAGGCTTAATTGATGCAGATATTTATGGCTTTAGTGTTCCGGATATGATGGGAATTACAGAGCGTCCAGTCGTTCGAGGAGAAAAAATTCTACCGGTGGAGCGTTTTGGTGTAAAGGTAATTTCAATGGGCTTCTTTGTTGAAGATAATTCACCAATCATTTGGCGTGGACCGATGTTAGGGAAAATGCTTAATAGTTTCTTCAATGAAGTGGAATGGGGAGACGTTGATTACGTATTATTAGATCTTCCACCAGGTACAGGAGACGTAGCTTTAGATGTACACACTATGTTGCCTGCATGTAAAGAAATCATTGTAACTACACCACATCCAACAGCTGCATTTGTAGCTGCAAGGGCTGGTGCAATGGCATTGAAAACAGACCATGAAATCATTGGTGTTATTGAGAATATGGCTTATTTCGAGAGTAAATTAACTGGTGAAAAGGAATATGTATTTGGTCAAGGCGGCGGTAATAAACTAGCCGAAGATTTACAAACTGAAGTGCTTGGACGCCTTCCGCTCAATCAGCCAGACTGGAACGATGAAGATTTTGCACCTTCTATTTATCAGGAAGATCACCAGATAGGTAAAATTTATCTGGAGATTGCTGAAAAAATGACTAACATACTAAAATAAAATAAAAATGACCTCTTCCAACATGGGAAGGGGTCATTTTTATTGAATTATTCTTCCTTTTTTTCCTTTTCTCCTGATTTCATTTCTTCAGCAGCTTTTAATAACGATTCTTCAATTTTGGCTTTATAAATTGGACTTTCTAATGTTTCCGTAATTACCTCCTTAAGGTGCTCACGATATTCTTTGCTTTTTAATGCATCTGCTAACTCTTTTTGCATTTCTGGTTCTTTAAAAACTTCAATCATCATGGCTCTATATTCAGGGTCATTCATTAAATCCTTTAAAAGCTTTTCGTTTTCAGCACGCATGTTTTTTGCTGCACTCGCTGCAAATTTCGAATCACTGAAGGTCTTTTTCCAAAATTCAATAGCCTTATCCGTAGTAAGGGTTTGCTCAATCGTATCAGACACAACTTTTTGGTCCATTACTAATTTTTCCTTCATACTTTCATCAGCCATAAGTTCTTGTATGGCTTTCTTACCATCATCAGTTTTTAGGATATCAACAACCATCTTTTTTGTTTGTTCATAATCTATCTGGCCTCCATTACCCGAATCAGTGGCACCGCAACTGGATAGAAACACCATGATGAGTAGGAGGAGCAATATATTTTTAACTTTCATTTAAAAAGCTCCTTTCACATAAAAATCCTTAATTTTAGGATGAGTAATAAAACAAAGATTATTCGTTATGATATCAAAATATAGATTTTTTATTTTTTGATTGGTACAATTAGTGATGATATTTATTTTTTGACTGTGGAGGATAATAGTGTGACAAGTCGAATTTGGGTCAAACTGTTTATGCGCACCTTATTAGTAGGTGGGGTGACAACAGCAGTTTTAGGATTTATTGTACGCTGGAGTGAATTTCAGTCCTATTTTACTGAATTTCAGATCATCGATATATTAGCTACTACTATCTGGTTATTATTTATGGGATTTCTATTTAGTGTAATTAGCCAAATGGGCTTTTTTGCTTATTTAACCGTTCACCGTTTTGGCTTAGGCATTTTCAAATCAGTTTCACTTTGGAATGCTGTCCAAATTGTCCTTATTTTATTTGTATTATTTGACCTGATTTATTTGCGCTTTGATAACTTCGCTAAAGAAGGAGATTCTATACTGCCTTATATTGGATTAGCTGCGTTACTGTTAGTCATCAGTTTAGTTGTAGCATGGTACAAATCTAAACAAACAAATCGAGAGGCATTTATCCCTGCTCTTTTTGTTATGATAGTGGTAACTGTTATTGAGTGGGTGCCGGTCCTACGTGTAAATGAAAAAAGTTGGCTCCTTCTTATGATGTTTGCTTTATTGGCATGTAATGCATACCAATTATTAGTCCTACATAAATTAAATGCGGAGTCTGCAAATGAAAGAAGAAAACTAGCAAGTCGTAAAAGTGAAACAAAAACGGTAAGTAAGAAAACGAAAGTTGTAAAAGGCAGATAAAAAAACCGCCCAATGGCGGTTTTTATTTGACTTCTTGTGACTTTACATCCCCGTTAGCTATCATCTCTGAAACAGTGACAAGCTTTAACCCCTTTTGGTTAATTTCTTTAAGAATCTGAGGAAGGGCCTTAGATGTTTGTTTGGCGGAATCAGAGGCATGCATTAGGATAATATCACCTTTATTCGCCTTCTTTACATTTTCTACAATCTGAACGACTCCTGGATTAGTCCAATCTTTAGAGTCAATACTCCAATGAACAACGGTATAGCCATATCTTTCGGCGATTTTTAACGATCTTTCATCGAAATGCCCGGTGGGAGCACGTAAAAGCGTAATATCTTTGATATTTAATTTTTTAAATACTTCTTTGGCCTTTGCAATGTCTTTTCCAATTTTCACATCTTCTAGCTCTGTGTAGTCCTCATATGCATAGCCGAGTATTCCCACTTCATACCCTTCCTTTACAATACGGTTAACAATATCCGGATGCCTCTCTGCCCAAGATCCTGCTAAAAAGAAGGTAGCTGACTTCACACTTTCCTTCTTTAACGTATCCAAAATAGGCTCTGCCTTTTCATCACCCCAACCAATATTAAATGTAAGTGCTAGGTCCTTTTCACCACGATAAACAGCCTTTGGACCGTCCTTCGTTGAAAATACTGGAGTTAACGAAAGATTTCCAATAAAGAGAAAAGCAGCTGTAAAAAATGCAGCAATTACTACTAATGAAATTTGTTTTACTGATTTCCCACTCAACACTAAAAAGAAATTCATCATTACCACCTCGTCCAATACTGTCCATGTTTCAACCTATGCTCTTTTTTAAAAAAATATGAGTAAAGAAATTATTATAAATTTTACTAAAATGGAAAAGACTACTATAACAAATGATTTCACAAAAAAGAGGCGATCCAATGCTAGGTCTTCTTGTTAATGAAAAAGAAATAAAAGAAATAGAATATCTAATTAAGAGAGAGATGGATGAAATACTCTTTGATTTAAAGGATAATCGAATAGATCATATTGTAAAAAGAGCAATGGAGGAGCGATACAAAATCCTATTTACATTATTTAGAAGGGTTGCCTCTCCCAATGAGTGTTTAAAATATATGCGTAGTGATAGAGTAGGTAGAAAGAAAGGATAATCGGTGTGATAAATTTGAAGAAGCCAGATAAAGTAATTTTCAAAATGTGGTTGACTTAATATTGCATTCTTGTTATATTAATAAACGTCCTTTCAAACAGATTAAACAATTTGAAAAAGGTTGTTGACAATTTGTTTGGATGATGATATATTAATAAAGTCGCTTTTGGGCGATGATGAAATTTGTTCTTTGAAAACTAAACAAACAAGAACGTCAACAAACAATATTTTTAACTTCTATTATGAAGTTAAGCCAACGTAACAAAATGAGCGAATCAACTTTCTTGGAGAGTTTGATCCTGGCTCAGGACGAACGCTGGCGGCGTGCCTAATACATGCA
>JAQSXG010000201.1 GCA_029256785.1 Neobacillus sp. | reverse complement strand
CGATGGAAGTGGAACGCTTGTATTGGAATATGAGGACTTTATCTGTACGATTCTTTGTTCAAAGATATCCGATTCGGTTGCTCCTTGTGAGATACAGGGAGAGAAGGGGACATTTGTATTGGAGGATGCAGCACCAATCTCAGAAATCAAGTTTATCGACTGTCACACAAAAGAAAGCCAAAGGCTAAGCGTCGTTCAGGAAGAGAAAAACATGGTGTACGAGTGCAAAAATATCGCAAGGATTATTAAGAGTAGAAATACTAAGGAATACCTAGAATTAAAGAACTTGAGTGAAATTGTACTTAGGATTACCGAAGCAGCCAGGAAACAAAATAATATAGTTTTTGCGTCAGATAAATAAAAAAGGTACCAGTCTAAACCCTGGTTCCTTCTAAATTTTTGTCTGTTTTTAGATGAGTATGTGAATCTTTTATGAAATTAATATTTTCAATGATATATATCACTCACCCTGTTTTCACTTGTTCCTTATATTTAAGGTATGAAAGAATGGGGGAATTAAAATGAAATCAAAGAACTGGTATGTAAAACAGTTAAAGAGAAAGCCGGTTCAAATAACAAGATATGTCGTTCAAGCGGTATTTTTGTTATTTATGTTATATGTAGGCGTGCGCTTTTACCAATTTTACATGCATTTTGAAACCTTGGGACAAACACCTTTTGTTGAACGTCCATCTGCTGTCGAAGGGTTTTTGCCTATCAGTGCCTTAATGGGCTTAAAGGTTTGGCTTGATATTGGCGAGTTTGATGTGATTCATCCTGCTGGCCTTGTTTTAATTAGCTTTTTTATTTTTAGTGCTATCATTTTCCGAAGATCATTTTGCAGCTGGTTCTGTCCTGTTGGTACAGTAAGCGAGTTGTTAGCAAAGTTAGGGCGAAAGCTATTTAAAAGAAACTTTGAAATTCCGAAATGGCTCGGTTGGCTTTTGGTGCCAATTAAGTATATATTGTTACTGTTTTTTGTGGGAATGGTCCTCATTATGCCAACTTATAGTGCCATTCAATTTCTAAATGAACCGTATAATAAAATCTCTGATGTTAAAATGTTGCTATTCTTCTTGAATATTGGAGGGGTGGGCTTAGTGGTTGTTAGCTTACTCGTTATCCTCTCAGTTTTTTATAGAAACATTTGGTGCAGATATTTGTGCCCGTATGGAGCACTTATTGGACTTGGTTCTATCTTTAGAATCTCGAAGGTGCGCAGAAATGAAGATACATGTACGAATTGTGAAATGTGTACAAAGGTATGTCCTTCAAGAGTAACTGTTCATAAGGTGGAAGCAGTTACTAGTCTTAATTGTACAGGATGTATGGCATGTGTTGAAGCTTGTCCAGTGAAAGATACCTTGAATATGACAGTAGTAAATAAAAAGGTAAGTAAATGGTTTATCCCTATAGGTTTCTTAGTTTTATTTTTCCTTGTGGTTGGATTTGCAAAAATTACCGGTCATTGGGAAACCATTATAACTTATGAAGAGTGGAAACAATTGATTCCTTTGGCGAAAGAGATTAAGTAAATAGTTTTTGAAAAAGCAGCCTGTTGTAAAATCGGCTGTTTTCTTGTTTTAGGCTCTGTTATTATTCAATGTTGAGTTTCGGCTAGGTACGAGAATTAATAAGCGGAGAATTTCCGACTATTGAAGAAAAGTAAGTTTAAAAAGCAGATATAAACGGAGAATTTCCGGTTAACTGCTCTAAATAAGTCAAAATCTAAGGATTTGGATCATATAAGCGGAAAAACTCCGCTTATCCCTAAGGAAATACCGGTATTTCCCAATATAAGCGGAATTTCTCCGACTATTTTCAAACCACAGTAAAATCAACACTCAGTTATTACAGAGCCTTGTTTTTAAAAGAAAATTAGCAGTTCGCACCCATTTCACATATATATAGTCTAAAAAGTAAAATGGGGTAGTTTGTATGTCTAGAAGGAGTCAAGAGTTGGAGAATTGGGTTGGATTACTGCTCTCTCTATCCAGATCTGTTTACCTTTTTCCAGCAACAGTTAAACAAATTGGTGGTACAAGATGGGGATTTATAGATAAGGACGGTAAATTTATTCTCCCTCCGACCTATGAATCAGCACAAGATTTTCAGGAGAATGGATTAGCAATAGTAAGAGTAGATGAGGAAACAGGAGTAATTAACTCTGATGGGTATTTCATCGTGAAACCTAAGTATGATAGCATTCAGGGTTTCTCTGAAGGGCGATCAGTCGTAATTGATGAACAAGGGTTTAAGGTTATCGATGAAAGTGGGAAAGTAATTACCGGAAAAGTCTATTCCTTTATTGACGACTATAGAGAAGGCAGAGCACTCAGCGCTGATACAGATAAAAGCAGTAATTATGTTTATGGCTTCCTCAATAGATGGGGAAAAGAAGTGATTCCAATGGAATATGTACATGCAGATCATTTCGTGGACGGTAAGTCACTTGTAAAGATGAAAGATTACAAATATGCCTTGATAAATTTAACAGGAAAGGTACTAAAGGAATATCGTTATCCATTTGTTGGAGCTTATGGAGAAGGGTTACTTGCTTTCCGAAAAGTCACGGATGGTAAAGTAGGATATATAGACGAGCAAGGTAAAATAATTATTGAACCCCAGTTTTCAGATGGACAGCCATTTAATGATGGTCATGCAATTGTAAATACTTCCGATAATCTAGAAGCAAACTATGGTTTAATCGACCGACAGGGTGGTTACATTATTAAACCAAATTACTCTTCCCTGTTAAACCTAGATGAGGGTCGATATGCAGTGGGGAAAGCGATAGATCCAAAAAGGCCATACCTAGGTTCAAAGTATGCAATCGCTGACTCTAAAGGGCATATTCTCACGGGTTTTCTTTATAATGGTGTTACGAATTTCCAGAATGGAATTGCTTCTGCTTATGATGACAATTTCACATTTTTCATTGATAAAAGAGGAAAGAGAATGGAGCATCTGCCGAAAATTGATGGTAGTGGAACACTGACATTTGAAAAAAATATAATCAAAGGTGAGATTAATTTTCGGATTTTATACTTTGATAAAAAGGGTCAATTGGTTTGGAAGCAAAATTCTGTGATTCCATTAAGTAAACAATATGCTGTAACTGAACACAAGTACAGGCCAAATAAAGACTATTTGGTTTATTATCCTCAGCTAAAGGGGGTAGCACAACAAGCCAAAATAAACGATTTGTTGAAGGAACTATCTGGGATAAAGGAGATTCCGCCCCACACACAACTGGAGTCCAATTATATGGGGGACTTTGAAGTTCCCTTTTTTCAAAAACAACTTCTAGTGCTTCTAATAGAAGGGTACGATTTTCCATTTGGTGCTGCTCATGGTATGCCAGTAAGGAAATACGTTCATATTGACGTTAAGACAGGTGATATTTATCAGCTGAAGGAATTGTTTATTCAAGAAAGTCCATTTGTTAAGCTCATTAGTGACATTATTGGCGAACAAATAAAAGACATAGAAAAATACTCCTACCTTTTTCCTGATGCATACAAAGGTATAGAACCAGACCAGCCTTTTTTTATCAGTGATGAGGGTCTAAATATCTTCTTTACTCCTTATGAGATTGCTCCCTACGCTGCTGGGTTTCCGACCTTTACTATTCCTTTTGATCAATTGAATGGTATCATCAATACAGAAGGTGGATTTTGGAAATCCTTTCATTAACTGAGCTAAGGAGTGGATAGAGTGCAGATTTTTGATATTTCAAGAAGACTTCAAAATGGAATGGCAGTTTGGCCAGGGGATACGGCATTCCATTTTGAAGTGTCCTCTTTTAATGAGGGTGAGGGGACAGTAAATGTTGGTAGCCTTCAATTAAGTACACATACAGGAACACATGTTGATGCTCCGTATCATTTTAATGATGAGGGCAAACGGATTATTGAGTTAGACCTAGACTTATACATAGGACCTGTACGGGTAATTGATATGGAAGGCAAGGAAAGTATCGAGGCAAAGGACCTGCAAGATATTAACCTTGACGGAATCGAACGGATATTATTTCGGACGGTTTCATGGAAAAATCCTACAGAATTCCCTGAACGGATTCCACATTTAAATCCCGATATTGCCCCTTTTTTAGCATCAAAAGGGATTAGATTAATCGGCGTAGATCTACCATCGGTTGATCCCATAGAAAGTAAAACTCTTGAGGCTCACCACAGTTTGCACGATTATGGAATTCATATTTTGGAATCAGTCCAATTAGATAACATCAAACCAGGAGATTATGAGTTGATTGCCCTGCCGTTACCACTGGTTGAAGGTGATGGCAGTCCCGTAAGAGCAATATTACGTTTACCATAATACGAAAAAGCAGATCAATGCTGATCTGCTTTTTCATTATTATACACTTAACATGAAGGCAATATAGCCTGTCAGGATAAATAGAAAACTCATTAGTAAAGCAATAGTTTTTGGTGCTTTTTTAATAAAAGTAAAAATCATTAATCCCAAGAAAATTAATGAGGATAAAAATAAGCCAAGAGGCAACAATCCAGGAGAAAAATGTAAAGGGAATTCAATTTTCCCAGGGTGAAAAAGGCTAAATAGCTTCGAAGTCTCATTGTATTCCAGCATCCTGCTAATATCATGCGGTGGTGATGCTTGTCCTAGTGCACCGGTAATTGAAAAAATCACTAATAGGAGTATGCTTTCAAGTCGTGCCCAAGGCAGTGGATTGAAAGACGGATGTAAAGATAGTCTTTTTCTAACTAAAATACTATTAATAAACGCAAAAGCTACCAACGGAATAATTGCGATATGTTTAATCAGAAGCGACTGCCCGTATGGTATTGCTGATATATTGGTATAATCACTTAACTCCATATGAAAAGTCATTAACGATATTCCTGTAATCGCTGTGATAAGTAAACAAATAATGGCAACGGGTGAAAACCACTTTAAAAAGTTTAGCCAATTTGAAGGTCTTTGTGAGAACCAGCTCACAACCATCAATATTCCAACCCACGTACAGACTGCTAAAAAGTGAGTCGTATGGATAAGAAAACCGGGAGTCTTTGCTAGTGAGCTTGCATGGCTAGACCAGCCTAAAACACCAATTAATACTAGCGTGAAACCTAGTGCGGTAATGGAAAACAATGGTCTTCGCTCGATTTTAATTGGCAGTAGATAAATGAACAGGAACAGGGATAATACTCCAGTAATCATCCACGCCTTACCAACTTCAAAATTTGTTAATACAGACTGTATAGTATAAATCAGCCCAACTTCTTTATATAAAATAAGGACTATTTTTAAGACAGGTAAGAAAGAAAAGAGAGCAATTCCTAATACAGCTACTAAAAGGACCCCTTTTGGGATCCTTATTTCTGGTCGATAGGATTCAGGAACGAGATAAATAATAAAGCTTCCGAGCAAAATGGAGAAACAACTATAAAGGATTGCTTCGCTTAGAAAACCTGCGATAAACATCTATGCATGCTTCCTTTTAAAAATGAACCAGTAGCATGTGAACCCCAGAATAATAATTAAACCAATGACACCTGGAACAACATAGGCTTTGATGGAAGCATCTTGCGACTCGTCCGTCTTTGCGAGTGGTTCACTGGTCATTTCTTTTATTGGCTCGGGCGTTTCTTCCTCAGTTGCTTGACCATTGGACTCAACAGTTTCAGAACCTTTTATTGAAGTAGTGCTCTCGGTCAGCTGAACGGTAAATGGAATATCGCCTTCTAGTTGATGACCATCTGTACCAATTATCTTCCATTGAATAGTATAATCACCATTTAAAAGCTCTTCTTCCAACGTACCCAGCAACTGGTTTCCTTCAAGTGTGGGCTCAGAAAGTGGAATTGCTGTTCCATTACTATTAACTAAAGTAAAAGTACTTGTCGGCTCTAAATCTGTTTCAAAAGATAAGCTGATAGTTTTTAGTGGTTCAATTAAGACTTCGCCATTTTTAGGTGTTGACTCTGCCAAATGGGAGTGTGCAAAGACTTGTGACCCTATTAGAAAAAATAACAGCGTAGAAATTAGCGTGATTTTATTTAACATCATTTTCAACTCCATTATATTGTTAATTAGCTGTTACCCATTTTATCACCATTTTTTCTTTTTTATATCCTAATAATGATAATGTTCACAATACGTTCATAAGTGGTAAATGAAAAATGGGGAAATTAAAGAAATCTAAAGTTCCTTGATATAAATCAATTCTTTTTCTGGAAATAAGATGTAAACTCTAGAAAATGCCAGCTAAAAAGGAACACAAAAAGGAGAGAGTAACTGATGCACAACTTTCAAATAGAAGGAAAAAGAGCCGTCATAGATATTCGGGAGCGAGTCTTAAAAGGTGAACATCCACGACGGGAAATCTTGGATTTTGTTAAATCCGCACCGGTTGGAACAGTTATTGAGGTACATTTACCACATCGGGGTGAACCGTTGGTAGCGAATTTTCAAGCTTTAGGAATGAATGCGATTGTTAACGAAATTGAACCTGGTCATTTTCGATTGATGGCGATAAAATTAGACGAAGTTTAAGTGAGTCCGGAAATCTCTTTTAATTGGTCCATCTCTAGGATCTGTATTTGTCGCTGACCATCTATCCTAATGAGTTGTTGCGAAATAAACGACAAGAGCTTTCTGCTAACAGATTCTGGAGTTGTCCCAATATAACTTGCTAAATCCCTTTTGGTTATGGGTAAGGTGAATTTTCCATTTTGGGCTTTCATCTTTCCATGAAAAAGTATAAGAGCCCTAGCCAACCGCTGTTCTACCTCCATTAATCCTAGAAAACTAACCGATTCATCGGCCTCGTATAAACGGTCATTCATAGCAAGTAAAAATCGAAAGGACATTTCTGCATTACTTTCCATAGTCTTTAGAAAATCCTTTTTATCAATGGAACATATGACGGTTTTTCCTATCGTTTCTGCATTTACATTTTGTTTCTCATTTCTCAATAATGAAATTAACCCAAAAAAATCTCCTGGAAAAAGTAACCGAACAATTTGTTCCTTTCCTTCTGCAGACGTTTTCGTTAGTTTTATTAGCCCCTCATTGACAACAAACAGTGTTTCAGACTGTTCGCCTTCTCTAAAAATAAAAGTTCCCTTTGGATAACTTCTGCTATGAGTTACCTTTCGGATTTGTTGGATATCGTCCTCATGAAGACCCTTAAATACAGGAACAGTGGTAATACAGGAGGATTCATACGTGCAATGTTCACAACAATCCATAATCTGATCCACTCCTTAACATACTGATTTACACTATATATTAACTGTTAACTAAAGAATTGGCAGTGATGTGCATCAATTCAAAGTCAATTTCTTGATGTAAGTCAATGTTAATGAGAACGATTCCCAATATAATAGAAGAAAAACAAGAGGTGATTCTATCATGAGTGCGACTTGTTTGATAGTATACGCGAGTATGACGGGGAATACAGAGGAAATGGCCAATTTAATTGGTGAGGGAATTCAACAAAGTCAAATAACAGTTGATATAAAAGATATATTAGAGGTAGATGTTTCAGAACTCCTACACTATGATGGCATCCTATTAGGAGCCTATACATGGGGGGATGGAGAACTTCCAGATGAGTTTCTTGATTTCTACGAAGAAATGGAAGGACTAAATTTAAAATCTAAAGTAGCTGCTGCGTTTGGATCTTGCGATTCATCCTATGAACACTGGGGTGGAGCCGTCGATATTCTAACAGAGAGATTATTGGAATTGGGTGCAGATGTTGTTCTTGAAGGTCTGAAAATTGATTATTCTCCAACGGGTCCTGAATGTATCCAGTACGGCAAATCCTTTTCGGAAAAATTAATGAAAGTGGGGGAGTTAATATGAGTATGATCGAACTCGCATTAAACGATGTAGCCTGTTCCAGTTGTCTTGGGAGAATTAAAAAA
>JAQSXG010000200.1 GCA_029256785.1 Neobacillus sp. | reverse complement strand
CGTTACTAATAAATCCACAATCCAAACAAATGATTCTTCTTCTAATTCATTGTCCAATAGCAATTCTAGAAGGTTGTCCTCCAAACTACCTTTCTCTCGTGTATCCTCTAAATGGACATTATTTATTCGTAACCTAACAAGCATTCCAATATTGGGTTTACGCAGCTGATTAATAGTCATTAGGCAGATCTTGAAAATATCTTGGAAAGATACTGCCTGACTACCATCGATTGTAACTTCATCCCACACTACATCAGATGTAGCCACAAACTCCGTGTTTGCCTCTGAGTCATTTAATTTTACATAGTAGCAGCCCTTAACCCCTATTTCTTTCTTGTTTCGTCCCTGTATGTTCCCCGAGTACACAATGGGCGGTGACTCAGATAAAATGGTCCTTTTATGTATATGCCCTAACGCCCAATAGTCAAATTGTTTTTCTAGCAGATCCTTAACGGTAAATGGTGCATAATTATCGTGTTCCACACTACTCGCCTCATTACCATGGAGAATTCCAATGTGAAAATCCGCACCATCTACTTTTTCATACTCATCTATTTTTCTCTCAAATACATGCCGCTGAGGATAGCTAAAGCCATAAAGATGGACTAGTTCACCTTGTTTCGTTTTTAGGACCTTCATTTCGGTTTTATTATTAAAAATAAATACGTTAGCTGGCATATCAAGATGAACCCATGAACCATTTAAATGATCATGGTTTCCATGAATAACATAAACCGGTATGTCTTTTTCTAAAAGTTTAAGCATTTCCGTACGAAAACGTGATTGTGCCCGTAAACTGCGGTCTTCGCCATCAAATAAATCACCCGCAAGAATGACAAAGTCAACCTGTTGATCGATGGCTGCTCTGGTAAGCTTTTTAAGGGCTACAAACGTGCTTTCTCGCACTCTTGAAAGGATGGTAGCAGGTAAATGTTTTAGTCCAACCATTGGACTGTCCAAATGTAGGTCCGCTGCATGAATAAAGGATATTTGCTTCATAATTAATTCCTTTCATGTTCTTTTCTTTACTTTATTCTATCATCTCAGAAAACAGAATGCACGTTCTGTTAATAATTATTAAAAGGGCTTTACCAAGAATGGCAAAGCCCTGATGTTTTATTCATTTTTCGTTAGTTGTAGTGCCTTTTTAATATCCTTGAAGGAATTTGATTTTCCATACATTAATACACCACCACGATAAACTCGTGCACCAAATATGGCTAATACCGCAATGGTTGCCACGAGAATCCCGATTCCTAACATAGCTTCCCAAACTGGGATTGTCAGCATTCCGACACGTAAAAACATGATCATCGGAGTAAAGAAAGGTATATAGGATGTAATTGTAATAAATGGTGAATCTGGTGTACTCAGTCCAAACATCGCTATCATAAATCCAGCAACGACTAATAATGTCATTGGGGTTATCATCTGCTGTACATCTTCAATCCTGCTGACAAGTGACCCCAAAAAGGCTGCAAGTGTGGCATAAAGAAAATAACCAAGTAAAAAGAAAATAACCGCATAGATGATTGTAGGCAGCGGAATATCACCAAAACCAAAATAGCCCATAAATCCATCTTGTAAGGATTCACTATTAGAGGTAAATGAATACATTCCGACTAATAAAAACACTGCCAGCTGTGTAAGGCTTAGTAAACCAATCCCAAGTATTTTGGCAAACATTTGTTTAATAGGTGAGACACTTGAAATGAGAATTTCCATCACCCGTGAGGACTTTTCTGTCGCAACTTCCATTGCAATCATATTTGCATACATAATCACGGCGAAATAAATAACAAAAAGTAAAATATATACAATGCCTCTAGCCTGATTCAATTCCTCTTCTGTTTTTGCATTCTGTTCCAAGGCAACTTTTTCAAAAGAAACCGGTTCATACAGCTTTTGAAGTTGCTCTGGTGTCAAATTAATTTGTGTTGCAGCAAGTTGCGTTTTAAGTTGCTGTAAACTTGTTAGTAAATCATTATACAGTGCTGAATCAGCAATGCTCATTGCATTGTAGGTTGCAACTGGCAGATTTTCATTGTTTACCTTTAATTGAATGAATCCCTCATAATCTCCGTTTTCAACGGCCTTTTCTGCTTCTTTTACATCGCCATCAAAAAGTGTCAATTTTATATCCTTGTTTATTGTGTTTACTTGATTCTTTAATGGCTCAAACAATTGACCGGATTCATCGAATACGGCAACTTTCTCCACTCCGCCATCCTTATCAAAAACCTCAATAATATTATTTATATTGGTTAGTGCTAAAACAATTCCCACGGTAAGCAAAGTGGTTATGATATATGATTTCGTTTTTACTTTGTTTATATAGGTATGGAATAAAATAATCCAAAAACTATTCATATGAAGCACCTACTCTCTCGATAAATATGTCATTTAAAGAAGGCTCTTCAAGGGCAAATTTTCTAATAAATCCTTTGTTAATGATATCTTTTAAAATTCGTTCGGCAATATATTCACCCTCGATTTGAAGATGAATTCCTTCCATTGTCGCTTTTGCTTTGACAACACCAGGATAGTTTTTCAAGTCATCTAGTGGAAAATCAGCATGAATAACAAGATTCTTTTTGCCAAATTCCCGTTTGATTTCCTTTAATGATCCATGGACAACTTGATTCCCTTTATGCATGATACAGAGCTGCTCACACATTTCTTCGACATGATGCATTTGATGGCTAGAGAAGACAATCGTTGCCCCATCTTCCTTCAAGGCTAACACGGCATCTTTAAGCATTTCGACATTTACTGGATCAAGCCCGCTAAATGGCTCATCAAGAATGATTAATTTCGGTTTATGTATAACGGCAGCAATAAATTGAATTTTCTGCTGATTCCCCTTTGAAAGCTCTTCTACTTTTTTATTTTCATACTCGGGGATCTTAAATTTCTCCAGCCAAATCTTTAATTCTGCTAATGCCTCATTCTTCGGCATACCTCTTAATCTAGCTAAATAAACAAGTTGTTCTCGTACCTTTAATTTTGGATAAAGACCTCTCTCTTCCGGCAGATAGCCGACCAAGTGACTTGTAGAATAATTAATAGGCTTATCATCCCAGGTAATCCTACCTTCGCTTGAATCTAGCAATCCTAATACCATACGAAAGGTTGTTGTTTTACCGGCTCCATTCGCTCCTAAAAAGCCAAACATTTCTTTTTTCGGTATGACTAAGGATAAATCATTAACTGCAGTAAACTTCCCAAATCGTTTTGTAACATGTTCAATTTTTAGAACCATCACTTCCACCTCCCATTACTATTACGATTTATTTTCCATAAAGTTTCATTTTTGCAAAATTAATTTAATTATGCAAAAATGATGGTATAAAAGGAATAAAGGAGAGAAAGAAAGATGAAAACCTATAAATTAACGGCATTTGAAGCAACTGGGGAAAAAATCGTAGATGAATCCTTTCAGGCAGAGAATGACCATGCTGCGAAAGAAGTAGGAGAAAAGCTTCTCGCTGAAAAAGATTTACTTCAAAAGACCTACCGTTGTACTTCACCAAGCGGTAAGCTTCTATTATTTCACTCCTAAAACAAACAAGGAGCAGCTAAGGCTGCTTCTTTGTTTGCGTTGTCTATTTCCCTATAAACTTTGGTTTTCTTTTTTCAATAAATGCCCTGATACCCTCCTTGTGGTCCAAGGTTTTTCTCATGTTAAATTGTCCATGTTTTTCTAGCTCTAGGATTTTTAATAATTGGGGACGATTCATATCAGATAATATTTTTTTTGTTTTAATCATTGCCTGTACTGGTCGGCTTAACCATTCTGAAACTCTATCATCAACCGTCGCTTGGAGATCGTCCGCTATTTCTTGAATTAAATTCAATTCGTGCGCCTCTTTTGCGTCCATCATCTTGCCTTCCCAAATAATGTGCATGGCCTTCTGCTCTCCGACTCTTTTATCTAAGAAGAAATGTGCGCCACCATCAGGAATTAGCCCTATACCGATAAAATTCATTGCTAATTTACTATTCTTGTCAGCAATAATATGGTCGGTAGCTAATGCGAGACTTAGACCCAATCCTGCAGCAGCACCATTAATTGCACTAATTGTCAGCTTTGGAATACTATAAAGCGTAACAACTAACTCACTAATTATATCCATAACGGGATAGAAATCGCTTTCATTCATGTTTGAAAGCATGGTCTTAATATCCCCTCCGGATGAAAAGGCCCTCCCACTCCCTTTTAGGACAATAATATCAATATCATCTGAATCCGATATTTTTTTTAGGCTGCAGACGAGTCCCTTAAGCATGTCTACATCTAATGCGTTTAATGCTTCGGGTCTATTCATTTCAACAGTTGCAACACGGCCGTTCACTTTCACATTCACTTTATCTGTTACAAAATTTATCGACATACCAACCGCCTCCACATTCATATTCAAATCCATTATAGCTTGAATTGAG
Source organism: Neobacillus sp. (assembly GCA_029256785.1). GTDB lineage: Bacteria > Bacillota > Bacilli > Bacillales > Cytobacillaceae > Neobacillus. The sequence goes on along the minus strand of JAQSXG010000200.1, from coordinate 3,514 downwards.
AGAATAAATAAATGAATTTTCCTAATTAATTTAATTTTCTTCATACTCTTCCGAACGAAAAAAAGACAAAGGGTTTCCCCCTTGTCCTGTTCGCCGAATTATTTTCCTTGAACCTGTTTTTGTACTTGATCACGAAGAGACATTTTTAAAAACTTACCAACAGATGTCTTCGGAATCTCCTCTAAGAATAAAATTTCATCCGGTAACCACCATTTTGCAAATTGCGGTTTTAGGAATTCCATTAACTCATCCTTAGAAACCTTGCTCTTATAGGCTTCTTTTAAAACAACACAGGCAACAGGTCTTTCCTGCCATTGTTCATGCGGAACAGCAACAACAGCCGCTTCAAAGACAGCTTCGTGAGCCATTAAAGCATTTTCTAAATCAACAGAGGATATCCATTCTCCGCCACTCTTTATTAAATCCTTCGTCCGGTCTACAATCTTTACAAAACCTTCTTCATCAATGGTTACCACATCACCTGTATGTAGCCATCCATCACGGAATGCATCGTGTGTCCGTTCATCCTTATAATATTCTGAAGCAATCCATGGGCCCTTTATACATAATTCACCCATTTCCTTACCATCCCAGGCGACTTCCCCATCTTTTCCAACTATTTTTATATCCAAGCCAGGTACTAATACTCCTTGCTTAGCCCTTATTTCTAGTCTTTCTTCATAGTCTAAACCTTCCTGATAACTTTTTAATGTGGATATGACAACGAGAGGACTAGTCTCCGTCATCCCGTAGGCATGCATAAACGGTACATTGTGGCGTTGTTCAAACGCCTTGATCATTCCTTTTGGAGCAGCCGAACCGCCACATAAAACTCCTCTTAAACTACTTAAATCATAGGAGCCTTCATCAAGTTCCTTTAGTAAGCCAAGCCAAATCGTTGGAACACCTGCCGTAATCGTTACTCTCTCTAGTTCAATCAGTTCAGCAAGTAATTTTGGAGTAAAATAAGGCCCTGGCAAAACTAAGGATGTCCCGAACCAGACAGCAGAAAACGGCATCCCCCATGCGTTTGCATGGAACATAGGAACAACTGGCAAGGCTATATCTTTTTCACTCATAGCCGCGCTATCTGCTAGGCCAAGAGCCATACTATGAAGGAAAATTCCGCGGTGCGAGTAAACTACACCTTTTGGATTACCAGTTGTTGCTGAAGTATAACACATACCCGCAGGATCATTTTCACCGATATCTTCTGGGTAGGAAAACGTAGGATCTGCTTCTGCTAATAGAGTTTCATAATGATAGACTGGTGAGAGTGTGGTTTCTGGAAGTTCCTTATCATCTGTCATAATGACATAGGCTTTTACGCTTCTTAATTCTGCAGAACATTTTTCTAGTAACGGAATGATATCCGGGTCTACTAGAAGAACCTTATCTTCCGCATGATTAATAATATAGGAAATATGCTGTGGAGAAAGACGGATGTTTATCGTATGAAGGACTGACCCAATGCATGGAATGGCAAAATATGCTTCAAGATGACGGTGATGATTCCAAGCCAAAGTTCCTACCCGATCACCTTTTTCTACACCTATTTTTTTAAGACTATCGGCAAGTCTCCTAGTCCTTTCACCAATTTCCTTGTAGGTAAAGCGGTGAATTCCACTGGTTGTTCTTGAAACTACCTGTTTCTTTGGAAAATACTTTTCAGCCCTTTCAATCATCTGTGGCATTGTTAAAGGTGTTTGCATCATCGCTATAAACCTCCTCCTATTTGTAAACGTTTTCAATTTAATGTATCTTATGACCGCAGTCCTATAAATAATTCGGCATCCCTTGCCATTTTTCCTTTATTAAGAACGATTTTTTCAAAAAAATGAGGTGAAATGAATTGTAAAAGACACCAATGGCCATTGCCTTGATGTCTTTAGTAATTATTTTTTAATTATGTTCATTTTTCTTAGAAATTCAATTGGCTGTTGCTTTCTAAAGTGTTCTTTTACCATATAGGCAACACCGTGTTCATTTTTCGATCTTGTAATCCAGTCAGCTGCTTTTTTCACTTTAAAGTTGGCATTCCACATTGCAACCCCAAGTCCTGCTCCCTCAATGACGGGAATATCATCTAGAGCATCTCCTATTACAACCATTTCCTTCAGCTGAATTCCAAGGTGTTTACCTAGATAAGATAATCCGTTTAGTTTTGAAACACCAGCTGGAACAATATCTAAGCGTAAGGGGTCGAGTTCAATCGTATCGATTTCTGTGAACATTTTGGATAATGCACTCTTTGCATCCTTAAGGTCACTTTCATCTTCGAAATATACCTCGATTTTTGGTGGAGTAAGTGGTTGGTCGTGTAAGTACTCGCTCAGTGAAGAAACAAACTGTTGCGAATAAAAAACAGGGTCTCCTGATGTAAAAACTGTTCTTACAAGAAGATTATTATGGAGCTTTAATCGATTGGCTAATGAAAATTCCTCATGAACCAGTCGAATTTGGCATGCCATTCCCTCAAGAAAACGCACTGTATCATAGGTGATATCTTCTTTAATTCTTTTTACATAAAGTGGTTCTTCTTCTTGAGCACTACTGATATATGCCCCTTGATGAGTAATTAATGGTAGGTTAATTTTTAATGCCTTTGCAACTTTCTTCGCTGAGGGAAAACTTCTTGAGGTAATGAGCGTTACATAGATCCCTTTTTGCTGAACATATTCAATAGCTTCTCTCGTTGATTTATGGATTTTCCCGTTACTTTGTAAAAGTGTCCCATCAATATTTAATGCAAGCAAGCGATAAATCATTTGATTGCCCCCTGTTCTTGGTGAAATTACCCTTATAACACTTTTATGATTTCAAAGGTATTTATAGAACAGAGTTATATTAACAGAGTCAAAGAAAAAGCCCTCAGTATGTTTCAACTGAGAGCTACATCCATTTAGTTTTTTTCTTATTAGAGGTTTCCGTATAGGTCCTCAAGTGGTTTCATTATGATTTGGTTTAATTCGCCGATTGCTTGACTCATTCTTTGTTCTGCTTGCATGAGGCCTGCGATTTTTTCATTTTGTTGGACAAGTGCTACTGTTGATTGGGCTTGTTGTACTTCCTCTTCAGAGATATCCTGACCCATCATCTGTTTTTGCTGTAGATTCATTTGAATTTGACGGAAGTTGTCAAACATATTTTTTGCTGCCGGATCTTCATTAACCACATTATACATTTGTTGTAGATGCGTGTATTCGTCACTTTGACGAATCGCCTTTTCCAACGCGTATGCTGCATCATATACATTTACTGCCATTTGATACCACTCCTAATATAGGTATTACATGCAATTTTAACTATAACAAACTATGAATGTGAATGCGAGAATGTTCACTACATAATCGGTATTCACCATCCAGTGGAGAAAATCATATGTTACTACATCAGCTAATGCCTAGTTTATTTTATTCTAACCCACAAATGAGGAATGAATATGTTTTCTTTAACCATGGTTGCCATTATTCCCAGAAAATCTAAAACACAAAACAGCCATACAATCCAGATG
>JAQSXG010000199.1 GCA_029256785.1 Neobacillus sp. | reverse complement strand
CGCTCGACTTGCATGTATTAGGCACGCCGCCAGCGTTCGTCCTGAGCCAGGATCAAACTCTCCAAGAAAGTTGATTTGCTCATTTTGTTACGTTGGCTTGACTTCATATAGAAGTTAAAAATATTGTTTGTTGACGTTCTTGTTTGTTTAGTTTTCAAAGAACAAAACTTCTTCATCGCCTTAAAGCGACTTTGTAATCTTACCAAGTTATTAATAGAAAGTCAATAACTTTTTAATTTTTTCTTTTCTCGATAACTTGTTGTTTCGCAACAACAGATATTAATATACCACCATTTAACTGCCCATGCAATAGTTTTTTTGAGTTTTTGTCCAATATATTAAAATAATAATATTCAAAATAAAAAGCACTGGATACCCAGTGCTTTTCCGACGATATTAACGATGGCGCATTAACGGGAATAAAAGGACATCACGAATGGATGGAGCGTTTGTTAATAACATAACAATACGATCAATTCCAATTCCTAATCCTCCTGTTGGTGGCATTCCATATTCTAGAGCTTCTACAAAGTCATCGTCCATCATATGTGCTTCGTCATTTCCTTGTTCTCTTTCTTTTAATTGCTCTTCAAAACGTTCTCTTTGATCGATTGGATCATTTAATTCTGTAAATGCATTAGCATGTTCACGAGCAACGATAAACAATTCAAAGCGGTCTGTAAATCTTGGATCCTCGTCATTCTTTTTTGCTAATGGTGAGATTTCAACAGGATGTCCATAAATAAATGTCGGCTGTATCAGTTTATCCTCAATTTTTTGTTCAAAAAACTCATTGACGATATGGCCATAAAGCATACTCTCTTTAATTTCAACACCATGTTCTTTTGCTAATCCCTGTGCCTCTTCAACACTCATCTCTTTCCAGAAGTCAACGCCTGTATATTCTTTAATTGCATCAACCATGTGAAGTCTTTTCCATTCTGGCTTAAGGTCTACCTCATATTCACCGTATTGAATGGTCGTTGTCCCTAATACCTCTTGGGCTATATGGGCAATCAAGTTTTCAGTAAGACTCATAATGTCACGATAGTCAGCATATGCCTCATACAACTCAATCATCGTAAATTCAGGATTGTGACGGGTTGAGACCCCTTCATTCCTAAACACTCGGCCAATTTCATATACCTTCTCTAAGCCGCCAACTATAAGCCTCTTTAAATGCAGTTCAATTGCAATTCGCATAAATAATGGCATATCAAGCGCATTATGATGTGTGATAAACGGTCTTGCAGAAGCACCACCTGCAATTGCATGCATCATCGGTGTTTCCACTTCTAAATAACCGTGATCATCTAAATAACGACGCATTGATTGGATAATCCTCGAACGAGTTATAAATGTTTCTTTACTTTCTTGACTCACGATTAAATCTAAGTAACGTTGACGATAGCGTTGCTCAACATCCTTAAGCCCGTGGAATTTATCAGGTAATGGACGAAGTGCTTTTGTAAGGAATACAAAGTTTTGTACCTTCACAGAGAGTTCTCCAACTTTTGTTTTAAATAGTGTTCCCTCCACACCAATGATGTCACCTAGATCTGACGAATCAAAAACCTTATAGGAATCCTCACCAATTGCATCCTGACGAATATAAACCTGGATCTGTCCTGTAAGGTCTTGGATATTTGCAAATCCAGCTTTACCTTTACCGCGTTTCGTCATCATCCTACCCGCAAGTGCAACAGAAACATTTTTCCCTTCTAAGTCTTCTTTTTCTAATTCTCCAAACTGTTCAACTAACTCTTTAATACTATTAGTGCGATCAAATCGTTTACCGAACGGATCTAATCCGTTTTCACGCATTGTATTCATTTTTTCACGTCTGACCAAAAATTGGTCGTTTAAATCTTCCTGACTCATGCTCAAATCAACTCCAATTATTTTCTTATTATGTAAATGAATTTACTCGTTGGCAATCGTACCATTGCTACATACTTTATTATTTTACACAAACTGAGTAATTCAGACATCAAAAAAGATTAAATATACTTAAAAACTGCCAGTTTAGCACCGGCAGCTCGAAAATAAACAAAGATTAACCTACAATAACCTGACTTTGCTTTTCTTCTAACTCTTGAACCATTCCATTTAAAATGGATACTAAATGGTCACGTGTTTCACATTCGTTAATGGCATTTCTAACATTTGCATTCCCGCGAACCCCTTTTAGATACCAAGCAGCATGCTTGCGCATCTCACGGACCGCTATCTTTTCATTTTTGAGTGAGACTAAACGATCCAAATGTAAAATGCACACATCCATTTTTTCGCGTACCGATGGTTCCCCCAGTAATCTTCCGGTTTCAAGGAATTGAACCGTACGGTAAATCATCCATGGATCACCTAAAGCTGCTCTTCCAATCATTACACCATCACAGCCTGTTTCTTCCAGCATTCTTTTTGCATCCTGCGGTGTTTTTACATCCCCATTTCCGATAAGGGGAATATTCAATGATTGCTTTACTTCTTTAATGATATCCCAGTTTGCTGTACCTTCATACATTTGTACTCTTGTACGGCCATGCAAGGAAACAGCTTTACCGCCTGCACGTTCTACTGCTTGTGCATTTTTAACAGCATATATATGTTTTTCATCCCAACCCATCCGCATTTTTACAGTAACTGGTTTTTCAACAGCTGCGACAACTGCTGATACCATTTCATATATCTTATTAGGGTCAAGTAGCCACTTTGCACCAGCATCACATTTAGTGATTTTTGGTACTGGACACCCCATATTAATATCAATAATATCTGCATTGGTATTTCGATCAACGAATTGCGCGGCTTCAACTAGTGTTTCCTTTTCCCCGCCAAAGATTTGTAGGCTTAATGGTTTTTCAGCCTCATCAATATAAAGCATATTCATCGTCTTTGCATTTTTCAAGACAATCCCTTTATCACTTACCATTTCAGCACAGACTAAACCAGCACCGAATTCTTTGACCGTTAAACGGAATGCGGAGTTGCAAATACCGGCCATCGGTGCTAGCACTACTTGGTTTTTCAATTCAATATCGCCGATTTTTAACATCTGTCACGCCTCCCATCTTTTCTAATCCTCTGTTGGTGCTAACTCTTCTAAACTTATATTTAAGGTTTGACCAATTTTCTGAAGTAAATCTCCAGTCGCTAGGCGATTACCTCTTTCAATCTCTCCAATTATTGACACTGAAACACCTAGTTCCTTCGAAAAGCTTTCTTGTGTGTAACCCTTTAGCTTCCGATAGGCTCGAATACGTCTTCCCCATTTTTCAGCTTCCATATTCGGACTCCTTCACTATTTGGTAATTCACTTAATGATGCTCCATTAGCTTTTTTCATATAATAAAAAATTTCCTCCGGACAAATCTCCAAGAGAGGAATTATCACAAACGGCCGCTCTATCATACGAGGATGCGGAACTATTAGCTTCTCTGTTGTAATATTTTCTTGGTTATAAAGAAGAATGTCAACGTCTATTGTACGCGGTCCCCATCTGATATCCCTTTTTCTCCCAAGTTCTTGTTCCGTTTTTAAACAAATATCAAGTAACTTTTCTGCGCTACAACTGGTCCTTATATGGATTACCATATTTAAAAATAAATCTTGGTCTTCATATCCAACAGGATCCGTTTCATAAATAGAGGAGCAATTTACCAACACAATTTCCGGATAATTAATTAACCGTTGAACTGCATTTTTTAAGTAATCATAACGGTTTCCTATATTAGAGCCAAGAGAAATAAATGCTTGATTTTCCAATTCTACCTCCTCCTTGTAATTTCTACTGCCACAGATTGATAATGGCCAGGGATGGGTGGATCTGGTTTTATTACCTTAACAGTTGTTTCGGTTACCAGTGTGAATTGCTTCAAAATCTCCATGGCAATTTTCTCAGCAACAGCCTCCACCAACTTAAACGGCGCTCCCTCTACGATCTCTTTACACACTTGGAAAATTTCCCCGTAATTTACTGAATACTTAAGTTCATCTGATTCCCCAGCTTTTTTTAAATCCACTTGGGCGATTAAATCAACGATAAACCTCTGCCCTAGTCGGGTTTCCTCAGGAAAGACGCCATGATATCCATAAAACTCCATTTTATTAACATAAATTTTATCCAATCATCTCATCCTTCTCCATTAATGCATCCATCATTTTTGCCATTCTGCTCATTTCCTTCACATCATGAACACGAATGATTTGACACCCCTTTTGAATACCGAAGCAAACAGTTGCGCCGGTCCCTTCCATTCTCTCGCTTGCCGGCAGATTAAGAGCCTGTCCAATCATCGTCTTTCTTGATGTTCCTAATAGGACTGGATATCCAAGAGCTGTGAGCGTATCTAAACTTTGCATCATAAGTATATTTTCATGGTAATCCTTAGCAAATCCAATTCCAGGGTCTAATATAATGTTGGTATCTTTTACCCCAGCCTTTTTGACAATTGCTATACTCTCATATAAATCGTCTATTACATCCCTTAAGAATAAATGATAATCACGGTTCTGTCGATTATGCATTAGGATAATCGGAGCATCATATTGTGCGGCAACCACTGCCATCTTTTCATCCGCCTTAGCACCCCATATATCGTTGATAATATGTGCACCCGCATCCAATGCCTGTTTTGCGACTTCTGCCTTATATGTATCAATCGAAATCGGAATATTAACATGCTGTGAAACGGCTTTGATAACTGGTATTACCCTTTGAAGCTCTTCTTCAACAGATACAGCAGCAAAACCTGGCCGTGTTGATTCGCCGCCAATATCTATGATATCAGCCCCGCTTTCAACCATCTTCTTCGCATGTTCAACAGCTTTTTCAATTTCTGTATATTTGCCGCCATCCGAAAAGGAATCTGGGGTGGTATTTAATATCCCCATAACAAGGGTCTTCTTCCCCAACTCCAATGTATGATGTCCACATCTGATAATAGTTTGCATGATTATTCCTCCTGTACAAACACTACAAATTGTTAACCCATTCCATCATACTAGAAATGTCATTTTTAAAGCAAAAAAAAGCGATAGCTATCAGCTATCACCCTTGATATTATTAATCTTCAAATTGATATAATGCTGTGCTTAAATAGCGTTCGCCGTTATCCGGTATAATTGCAAGTACCTTTTTACCTTTTCCAAGTTCCTTTGCAACTTTTAATGCCGCATGAATAGCAGCCCCCGAAGAAATACCACCAAGTATACCTTCTTCTTTCGCCGCACGACGGGATGCTGCAAAAGCCTCTTCATTCTCAACTTGAATAACTTCATCATAGATTTCTGTGTTTAAAACATTAGGTACAAATCCAGCACCAATTCCTTGGATCTTGTGCGGACCTGGTTTACCCCCGGATAAAATTGCCGAATCTGTCGGTTCAACTGCATAAATCTTTACATTCGGGAATTTTTCACGAATAACCTGCCCTGCTCCTGTTATAGTTCCGCCCGTACCAATTCCGGAAACAAAGCCATCAATCTGATCCATTTGTTCAATAATTTCTTTTCCTGTTGTTCTACGATGAACCTCAGGATTTGCCTCATTATTAAATTGTTGCGGCATATAATAGCCATTCTCGGCAACAAGTGCCTCTGCTTTAGCAATTGCACCTTTCATACCTTCAGGACCTGGAGTTAATACTAGCTCAGCTCCATAAGCACGAAGTAGATTACGTCTTTCTAAACTCATCGTTTCAGGCATTACAAAAACGGCCTTGTATCCTTTTGCTGCAGCGATCATAGCTAATCCAATTCCAGTATTACCACTTGTTGGTTCAACAAGTGTATCCACACCAGGCTTAATTAGCCCTTTTTCTTCCGCTGATTCAATCATTGCCAACGCAATACGATCCTTAACACTGCTTCCAGGGTTAAAGTATTCAAGTTTTAGATAAACCTCTGCACTATTTTCATCAACTAATCTGTTCAACTTGACAATAGGTGTTTGACCGACTAATTCGGCAACTGAATTTGCAACACGAACCATTAATAGCCACCCCTTATTCCGAGTAATTTTATAGGTATTATAGTAAATTTAACAGGTAACAAGTTGCTTTGTCAATCATTTCGTTATGACTTTTTTCCAATAATAAACGTCAAAATAAAACAAAAGCACAGAAGAAATTATCTGTGCCGAACTAGTTTGCTTTTTCTTTCCCATAAAACCATTCTACCTTTGCTTCTTCCCAAAAGGCATCGATCGAAGTAGAGGTTTTCATTTGTTCAAGAGCAATTTCACGACGTACTTGCTGCTTAACCTCCTCAAAGGAATAATTTTTCCCTTCAACTTTTCCCTCGAGCTTTATTACAGCGTATCCTCCGTCAACTTCTATTGGTTCACTGTACTCCCCTTTTTTTAGTACCTTTGCCGTTTGGATATATTGTGTTGGAAAACGCTCTTCACCCTCAATGATATATCCAATATCTCCTCCCTCATTCGCAGAGAATTCCTCAATTGAGCGCTCCATTGCAAGCGCAGAGAAATTTGAACCTTGAGAGAGTTCATTTATTACCTTTTTAGCTTCTGCTTCAGTCTTAACTATAATATGTGATAAATGATAGGCTCTTGGGACATTATATTGCTTTTTATTATCTTTATAATAGCTCTTCAGCTCTTTTTCGGTAATAACGACATCTCTTGTTAAAATCTCTTCTTGTAATAAACTGTTCCGGATATGTTCCTTCCACCTTTTTTCAGAGGAGAGTTTATTTTCCCCCTGAGAGCTATATGTGGTTTGTAAGATACTATATTCACGATCAACATCTTCTTCCGAGACCTTAATCTTATATTTGGTAGCCATTTCCTCAACTACCTGTTGATCAATCATATCTTTAAGAACATCTTTTCCATACCTTGTCTCTAGCTCATTTAGCCATTCTTGCCTTGAGATTTCATTTTTCCCTACCTTTGCAACAACCTCTTCATTAGAATCTGAACCATTTACCTTTGATAGGAAATAGGCAACCGTAATGCAGTTCAGCAGAAATAAAGCCGCAATCACTATCCATAGCTGTTTTCTTCTCACGATTCCTCCCCCAATATAGACTATTTTGTTTCATTCTTTAGCGCTTCAAGATCATCCTTTGAGAAAAGATATTTCTCATTACAGAAATGACAATGAGCCTCAGCTTGTCCATCCTCAATTATCATATCATCAATTTCTGCCTTACCTAAACTGATAATTGCATTAGCGAAGCGTTCTCTTGAACAGACGCATTTGAATGAAACTGGCATTGTTTCAAGCACTTTTACTTTACCCTCACCGAATAGTTCATTTAGTATCTCTTCGGGAGATAACCCTTGTTTAATTAATTTCGAAATAGGAGGGATTGATTTTAAGCGCTCTTCGACCATTGTTATGGTTTCATCTTCAACTCCAGGCATTAATTGAAAGATAAACCCGCCTGCAGCCAAGATGGTATCATCTGGATTAACGAGTACACCAACACCTACTGAAGAAGGTACTTGCTCTGAGGTCGCAAAGTAATAAGTGAAATCTTCCCCTAATTCACCCGAAACAATTGGAACCAGGCCTGTAAAAAAGTCTCGAAGTCCAACATCTTTTACCACAGTCAATGACCCGTCCGTACCGACAGCACGCCTGACATCCAACTTCCCATGCTCATTTGCTTCAAAATCAACTTGTGGATTGCTTACATAGCCACGTACCTCACCCTTGGCATTACTATCCACAAGAATAACACCTATCGGACCCCCGCCATCAATCTTTATAGTTAGTTTGTCTTCTCCTTTTAACATCGCTCCCATCATAACCCCTGCAGTAAGCGAACGACCTAGGGCAGCTGATGCCGTCCTCCAGGTTTGATGACGCTGCTGTGCTTCTTTTACAATCTCTGTAGTACAAACGGCATATGCTCGGATTTGACCGTTAAACGCTACTGCCTTCACTAAATAATCACTCATTATGTAGCTCCTTTCTAGTTGTTCTTTCTTATAGTATCCATGTTTCGTTTATAGATAA
>JAQSXG010000198.1 GCA_029256785.1 Neobacillus sp. | reverse complement strand
TTCCATTTTCATTTTGGACATATGATTTCAGCACTTTGGTACGTGCGTATGAGAAGACCAGATTACTTGACCATGTCCAGTTCTTTTGCTGTAGCGGTATACTATTAAGGGAGATATCCCAGCCTTTGGTACGGATATTACCACTATTGACCATTAGGGTAGAGAAGCCTGTACTCGGGTCAATACGATCCGGCGCAATCAGGTCTTTTGCATTTTTCACATAATACTCTATACTACCCGATAGGCTGTTATTCCGGAGGGAGAAATCAAGCCCCACATTTGTGATCCCTATCCGCTCCCATCGTAGTCTGGGATTAGGTGGCGTCATGATCATACCATAGTTTTGATTGGTCATATAATGTGCTTCACCTTGTATCGACATGATGGGATATGCTGAAACCGAATTATTCACATTGCCGTTATAGCCATAGGTAGCCCGGAGCTTTAGGAAGTTAAAGACACCATTAGCTATTAACGGTTCGTTTGACAAGATCCAAGCAGCACCGAGAGACCAGAATGGCTGACCGCGATCGTTACTTTTCACCCCAAATAGATTTGATGCATCTTTACGAAAACTCCCGCTCAGCAAATAGCGGTTGGCATAGGTATAAGCTCCATTGGCAAAATAAGACACAAAGTTATTACGGAACCGCTTAAATACATTTACATCCGTTATCGTGGAGGTTCCGAATAGACCATTCAACATGGGCACCTGAATGCCATAAGGCACAGATTTAAATGCCCCGGTCTCTGGATCATAACCACTGTATTGGCTTGAGGTTACCTTCTGCTCATTTTTGCGTACCTCCATACCGGCAAACAGCGAAATCTCATGCTTCTCATTCCATTTTTTGCTGTAGTCTGCTGTCGCCCTGCTCTGGTGGTTGTAGCTATCCCAGTTTACGATTCCCAAAAAGTCGCCTACCGGCAGATTCCAAGTGACCGCATTCTTATTCCAGCTTGCGAACGAATTGATCTCATCCCGCAGCTGGAAGGTACTGATCCCCTTCCATATTTCCGTTGGATTCATAGTCCTTTGATATGCATATAACAAGTTTAATTTCAATCCAAAGTCAAAGGAATAGCTTGCATTGATATTAGTGAAGAACTCACGTACCTGTTGCGTCTCCCTTGAATCATTTAATTGGTCGAGTGGCACATAAGAATAGTCCAGTAGCCTACCGCCGGCTATCGTATCTCTGAATGTAGGATTCAACCCACTGATATCTACCGCTAATGGATTGCCATTTGCATCCGCAAGCCGCATATAAGGGTAATTCTTTACCCCTTTTGCCATACGGTTATAAGCTACCGAAAAGTATGAATTCTCGTTTTTGGAGTCTGTGTACGATAGACCAATATCCAAGTTCATGTTCTTGACAGGTCTGATCTGCGTATTGGACTTTAAGTTCAGTCGCTTAAAGGAAGAAGTAACCACGTCGTTCAGGTTCTTATCATAGCCAACAGAAAATAGCGTATTTACTTTATCGCTCCCCGTCTGCAACTGGATATTATACTGCTGATTGACAGCCTGACGGTAGATATACTTCAAGAAATCGTCCCGCAGATCAGCATCTTTTAATACAGCAATTTGCTCGTTAAAATCCGCTTCAGATAGTGTACCGTTCTTCCTAGCATACATTAACCACAGTACGGGCTGAGGATTTCTAAATTTGTTTTTAAACCAGCTGTTATATTTCCCCTGATCAAAGATGTATTGTTGTGCATCGATATAATCTGAGCTACTCATCTGCGGGTAGTAATATAGATCGGGCTTTGCTTTTATACTGATATTCGAGTTAAACGAAAGCTTGGTCTGCTCATTGAACTTACCCCTTTTTGTCGTGATCACAATAACACCATTCCCAGACTGGGCACCCCATATAGATGCGGCGGCGGCATCTTTTAGTACGGTGACATTCTCAATATCATTTGGATTAATATTGGTAAAAATCCCCGGACCGAGTCCCGGATTTGAGATATCGTAAGGTACACCGTCGATAACAATCAAGGGAAACTTTTCAGAGAAGAGTGTGCTCAGCCCCCTCACATTTACATTTAAATAGCTACCGCGGCTATTTCCGGTTTTGTTAGCGGTAAAGCCCGGTACCACGTCCTCTAGCCTACTGACGAAATCAGTGGACACCTTTCGATTGAGCAGTTTATTGTCCACAAACTCAAAGCTTCCGGTTGCCCTTTCCTTGGGAATCTTTTGGTATCCTGTGGAGACCACTTCTACCTCTTCGAGTTTGTTGTCTTCTGGTATCAATCTGATCACAAGATCGGCTCCAGCGGTGTAACTGACCTCTTGGCTTTTAAATCCGACATAGGTAAATCTGATCTTGCCTTTCCGATCCTTGACCAGTAGTTGGAAAGAACCATCATTGGCACTCTTGATCTGTAAATTCTCTACATCCACACGGATAGACACCCCTTGTAACTGCTTGTCATCATGAGATAGAACCTGCCCATTTAACTCATGTCGAGTAGGCCCATTTGCCCCGCTGTCCTCGCGGGGCGTCTGAGCCGATAAACTAAACATATGAAACATAAGAGCTAATACGATAAAAGCTCTTATGTTCTTCAATGCCTTTAAAAAACAGGTTAAATAGGATTGAAAAACTAGTAGGAACAAGATTACTAAGGTTGTAACATGTATAACCGGAATATTCACTACCTCATCCAATAAGGCAGTGAATAGATTAGGTGTTATACGGTTTACTGACATGCTTTCCTGACAGTCGGTGATGGTATTTAATGGATCGTATCCATTGTCATATATTTCATAATATGCTAGCTCAATGGGTAGCAGATTGTTTGATTTTTGGTTCATAATTTAGTTTCATCAAGTATGACAAACCTTTGGGTGCTCGCTCAGATAAAGGCATAGCTTCCCCTTTCGCGATTTTTTCACGTTCAAATGGCTTGTCATTGCATAGGTCAAATGCGACCTATGCCAATTGGACAAATAATATTAAAAGTCCGAAAAGCGCCGAGATACAATTTCAAGGCATAAATTAGGGTTCATTATGGCGCTCCCTGCCGGAAAGAAGTAAATACCGACCTACAGCAAATTGTTTTGCAATAAAAACTGACGGTAAAAAGTTTGGACTGAATGAAAATTTGCTTAATTTTAAAGTGCAAATATTAAATCAAGCTGTATCATTGGCCAATATTACCTTTTTATACAATTATATAAATGTATAGGTCGGCGACAGACGTAAAAAGAGGGAAATTAAACTGAACTAGGTTCAGCTGCATTTTCATTTTAAGGAAAGTCAACACCTCTCCTTTTTATTGCTCTTTACAGCCTGTTTTAAGTAAAGCGCAACCTATTCAGGTGCACGAAATATGTTCTTTAAAAGTGATTTTCGGGAATACCTCGTCATGCGATCTCTGATCGAATGCGGGTAATGGATGAGGTTTGTACTGTTCGTTCTCATAATCGTTTTTTGGTTTTATGTAGAACGATGTCTCTCTATTATTGCGAATAATAAAAAAAGCAAGGGGTGACCGCACTTTAGATCTGAAGGTGACTAACCTTTATTGTCTATGTCTACACGAGACACCTGACTCTACCCTCTAAAGTAAACGCGAATCACCCACATGCATTATAAAAGTATTACAAAAGTAATAAACTTTTTGAGCATGGGGCGATATCACGGTTCTCTCTGGGTAATTTAGTCGTTTACAGATAGAGAAAAACATCGTTAATCACGGCTAATTGCCCTGATCTTCATATCGCTAGAACAAAAATACAAATAACTGGAATATTATGCAAGTTTTTTTAAGCTAAAATATGTCGAAAAAAATCAATAGTATAAAGAAAGCTATCAAAGATTCTCCACTTCAGGTAGTAGCATTAGCTCTGTACCTTGACGTGGATGACACCACAATAAGCAAATGGAATTCAAATACGGCTCAACCAAGTTTAAAAAGATTGGACGAAGTAGGTGAAATTCTTGAAGTAGATAACGTTGAATTAATTCAATCTATTCCGAGACATTCAACTGGATTGGCTCAAGCACTACAGAATGAATATAAAAGATTGCTCAAAACTGGTATGTCTATTAAAGTCCAATCTCCCGATGATACTGGAAATATAAAAGAAGTTAATAATCCAGAATTTGTAAGAGCGCTCCAAGAATTTGTTGAAAATTATAAAATGAAGAATAGCAAGTAGTTAAAAAAAATATTAAGTAATTAAACGAAATACATGTCACTAACAGATTTTTTTAGAATCAATTTACCCTACGGAATAAAGAAAAATTCGTCTGGAGAATGGTTTGCTTTTAATAGAGAATATGTTCCTCTCGGTTGGAATACAACAAGAAATTCAGAAAGTATTTACGAACAAAATCCCTATGACGAGCAGCCAATTTATACAAAGTTCAAAGGTTTGACAGAGCATTCTATCTTGAATATCGTTAAAGATTTAGAAGCTATCAAGAAAAATGAGAACGGTGAAATAAATTGTGTCTTTTTTTATAACGACAGAACAAATCCACAATCAAATCCACAATTTTGGAATGACTACTTTGAAATAATTAAGGCTTTTTCGAAATTTGAAATAGCTTAATACCCAGAATATGTTCAGGAACCAAAAATGAGACCAAATACTACTCATATTCAACATTAAAAATCACTATGTCTGAGAAAATTAATGCAATAATATATTCTGACGGAGTATTCTCTAAATATCAATATTCAGACTTCGAACATGAAGAATTTGAAATATTGTTTAACTGTCATCGCAAAATAAAGTACACTTTAGATCTCTTCTGTCCCTTTTGCAACAAAGATAGTGTGTTTTCTCCTATAATTGACGAGAACAATTACATTTTTGACTCGACATATCGGTGGAGCCTAATGGGCAATGATAATCCCAATCTAATTGGCCTCAATAAAAAAGAAGAAAAACATTGGTTATCTCGAATCAACATCATTGTCCGCGAATTCGAATGTAGTCGAGAAAAAACAAATAATCAACACAATTTTCTAGTTGCTTTTAAATTTTATGATGATTACTTTTCTAAAATAGCCCAAGCTCCTTCGGTGGCAGATCTAACCAATAGACATTTGAAAAAGTACAAGAAGTTGGACAATAACATATTTTTAGAACTAAGCAAAGGACAGGGATTATTTTCTCACGGAATCGGAGTTGGATCATTTGTATATTTAAGAAGAATAATAGAGAATAATATTGTAAAACCAGAATTGGACAAATTAATTCTCAGAGAAGAAATAACCGAAGATGAATTATCAAAAAAAGACTTCAAAGAAAAATTAAACCTATTGAAGGGCGAAGTCTCCGATTTCCTGGTCGAAAACAAGAAAATTTACTCTGTATTGAGTAAGGGAATTCATGAGCTATCTGAAGATGAATGCAAAAAAGCATATCCAATTGTCGAGAAATGCATCGAAATAATTCTTGACGAACAAGTAGAACTAAAAGTAAAATTACAGAAAAGAGAAGAAATTGCTAAACAACTTAATCAATTGGGATAGATTATTTGCCGGGTCAGCTTACATCTGTAGAATTTTTATATGAAATATAGAAAATAGGATATTAAAACCTTCCAACTAAATAATAACAATAAATTCGATTGTAATTATTTAGTTTTGTATATAGATAATTAGAGTTAGATTACACAAGCCAGCTAACAGTTACTTTAAAATCCATAAAAGAAAGGGACTTATCCCTTTGGGTTTTCATAATTAGTAAACAGGTCTCCAACTCTGCTGTAATTTTTTAGATCAAAATCTGGGTAGTTTTTCCTTTCTTGATTTGTAATAAATGTTACTATTTTTTTAGAATTTATATCAGTATTATCTTTAATAACATAGGAAAGTTGTAAGAATAATACTTTTAGTTTTGATTGATAAAACGTGTCTATTTTATAAATAAGTCCGGACTTTATATCTGGGTCTAAATCAAGTGTTAAAATTAAATCATTCACAAATTCAAACGTAGCTATAATACTTATATATTTATCACTTGTGTAATACATTCCAAATTTCTTAGGGTTATTAGTTACGGACGTTATAGGCGCTTCTAGAGCATCGAAACCATGGAACACCTGTTCATAATCAATACGCTCTCCATTTCTCATTTTAGTTCCTCTTTTAACATGTGTAAATGAATTGTATTCAGTCTCTAAATTGTTGAAAGAAGTTAGGATTAAATCAAGATTCTTAGATTTTCTTTGGTCAAGAATTGATTCCTCCTGTTTATTTAGTGTAATAAATAAAAGAATTATCGATACTAAAGAAATACACGGAGTGGCGATATTGTTTATTACAGTAGATATGCTACCTTTATTTTTATCAGTAAAATTAAAAACTTCTGAAAACGATGGCAAAAATGCGATAATCGAAAACATCGATATAACAAAAACCGAAATCAACACTACAAGTAAAGCAACTTTAAAAGGACTTTTCATGAATGGATAAATATTTATTCTCAAATCTAAATAAAACTTATCTAACAAAAAAATCCCCCAAACATCACACCATGCTGGCGGATTAAAGTGAGCGAACCTACCTAGGTTAAGAGGGTAAGCATTTATCTTCAAACAAAACAACCATTTTGTAAACATTTTAAACATTTTGCTTTTTATCATAATTATTCATCGAGTTATGAAAAATGGGAATATAGTTTTATATTCGATTCATTAAACCAAATTAACTATATGGAAGAAAAGGATAAAAAAGATGATTTAAGCAAAAAAAAGGCAGACGAGAGAATTAATAAAATTACCAGATTAATTCAAGATGGAAAGACTATTCACATTGAGGATGGATTGTCCAGCCCATTAGCAGATAAATATAGAGAGTATATAGATATTAGTAGAATTCTTTCTAGTTCAAAAACCAAGATTGCAATAAACCAAGAGATTATTGAGCTAGAGAAACAACTTCTTGAAGAAAAAACAAAATATGATGCTGAAAAAGGTGATAAAGAGAACATTTTGCGGGTCGTTGAAGAATTAGAGAATAAACAGAAAAGCTCACATATTATAAGCAGAATTCATAATGAAGCTGTATCTAAATATCTAAGCTCAGAAGAATTCAGAACTAATTTTAATCATGGGAAAGAAACCTTTGCTGTTGTAGTTTCAATTGACATAAGACGCTCAACTGAATTAATGTTAAAAGCTAAGAGTCCTACCCTGTATTCCGATTTTATAACAGCATTAAGTGATAAGTTATCTAAAATAATAATTGAAAACTTCGGAATTTTTGATAAGTTTACTGGAGATGGAATTTTAGCTTTTTTCCCTGAATTTTATAGTGGAGAAGAAGCAATACTAAGAGCTTTAAAAGCTTCAGAAGAGTGTCACATGGTTTTTGAAGAACATTATAAAAATTGTAGGAATAAATTTACGGTATTCATAAAGGATGTCGGATTAGGAATTGGAATAGATTGTGGAATTGTAAGTATAGCAAATACTTCTTCTGAATTGACAGTGGTCGGAATCCCTGTTGTGTATGCTTGCCGTTTCTCGGGAGCAAAGGCAGGAGATACACTTTTAAATATAGAAGCTCATCAACGATTATTAGCTCTTAGACATCCAATGGTAAAAGATATTGAAGAAACTGATATCCACATAAAAAATGAAGGAACAGCAATGGCATTTAAAGTAAAAATAGATAAGGATAAATTCTCCCAAAGTGAAATTTATCCATGGGAAGTTTACCAAGATGACATTACAACCGAAACAGTACCCGCTGCAGAAGAGGGAAAATCAGAACACAAAAAGATAAAAGGCGCCTAACCAGCGCCTTTTATCAGAAAAAGAAGACAAAAATACAATTAGCATAACTCATAAAGTGGGAGTGTAACTCAAACTGTGTCATTGGATTAAAACTTAAAAACCTCTTTCGAGTTTGAGTCTATCCCCAAATCTAATATAAAGTTGGGATATGGTCAAGCCCCAGTTATGCATTGGCATCGTCCATTTTTTTGCGATATCCTTTATGATCAGATACATC
>JAQSXG010000197.1 GCA_029256785.1 Neobacillus sp. | reverse complement strand
AAGGATTTATAGATTTCATTACGATTCCAGAAACTACCAGAATTCCCGTGAAATACAGCAGACGTAAAACCATGAGAATCTAAAATAGCCGGTGCTGATTGGTACGTATTTAGTCCCTTGGTTGTAAAGGCCGAACCTTGCGGCAGACCATATAAGGAGTTTTCTAAAATAAATTCTGCATCTGATGTTTTACCTTGTGCAGTTTGGTGAAAGAAATTATCAAAATAAAGAGTACTTTCTTCATTTGTTAAAGAATTTAAAAACGGCGTTACTTCTTCTCCATTTATTTTGTAATTAATTAAAAATTCCTGCATTGATTCAAGATGTAGATAAATGACATTCATTCCTTTTCCTGCTCCAAAATAAGCAGGATTAGGTTCTGCATAGTTCGATTTTGTATAATTGATGACCTCAGTTATATCGTCACCATCTGCCAAAACCCTCTGTGCAGATGCTTGTGTACTTTTAACTGCATCATAAATCGTGTAGTTATACATACCCAAATATTTCACAATATAGTGGCGGTCAAAACCTCTAGTCAATAATTCTGGACGATCAGCCTCTGCTAGTCCAAGATTTCCACAAGAAATAGCCAATGACATTAAGAAGATTGCCGTTACTTTTCGACGATTCATATCTTTAATTTCAATTTTTACGGTCCGTGAAACCAGGATCGCGATTAATATAACAATATCAATAAAGAATAAGAAATCAAAAGGTTTCAATAAGGTAAACACACTTCCACTTACATCACCAAAGTTTTGCGTCTGTGTCAGTGTCGGTAACGTAATAAAATCATTAAAGAAACGGTAATATAAAACATTGGCATATAACAGAAATGATAGGATAAAATCAAATACAATTAGCCAAATATATTTTTTTCGTCCTTTAAAAAGTAGAGCAAAACCTAAAAATAGTAAAGATGACCCTAACGGATTGATAAATAAAAGAAGTTGCTGAATCGTATTTTCAATTCCTAGGTCAAATTGGGTCACTTGAGCAATATATGTTTTCATCCATAAGAAGAATACTGCCAAAAAGAAAAAGCCAATATATTTATTGAATATACCTTGACCCTTCTGAAGTAAATTATTCATTTTGTTGCACCTGCCTCAATAAAGTTAGTAATCTATGATTTCAATTATAATTTATAGGTTTAAGTTATCTATATTCAATCTTAGCATTTATATATGAACATTTTATTAACAAACTCTAATTTAGTATTAATGTCCCACAAGAATATTACTATACTTCATTTTTATAAAATGTCAAGGATTAGGAGACTAATTAGAAAATAAAGAAAACTCGCCATTTGGCGAGTTTTCTATTGAATATTTACGATAGAGTATTAAGCAACCTTTTCTTTTCTTTTCTTTAGCTGTTCTAATGAATTACTTTTTAAGCGAACGAATACACCTGTCATTAGTAATACAACTACAAAAGGGACAAACCAGCCAAGTCCTTGATTATAGAAGGGTAATGACTTTTCATAAAATGCAATAATCGGTGCAAGCCATCCATAATATTGGATTTCAAGTAATTGACACAATGTTTTAAAACCATCAATTATACTGATCATAAATGTCACTGTGGTAGCCATTATATAAACAACTTGTGAATGGTTGAAAAGTGTTGACATAAATGTCAAAAACATTAGGACAATGGCCAAAGGATAAAGAAACATTAAAACTGGAATTGAAAAAGTTATGATGTTTGACAATCCAAAGTTAGCAATTGCAAAGGATACAACTGAAAATAATAGTACATACTTTTTATAGCTGACTTTTGGAAATAGCGTATGAAAATATTCCCCACAGGCAGTCATTAAACCAATGCTTGTTGTTAAACAAGCTAATATGATAATAATTGAAAGCATTACCGTTCCAAGTGTTCCAAAATAATAAGATGAAGCTTGTCCAAGAACTGGTCCACCTGTATCAAAAAGGCCAAAAGCTTCCGTGCTTGTCGCACCCAAATAGGCAACGCCAATGTAGATAATCCCTAGAAAGAAAATTGCAACAATACCTGACTTGGCTGATGCTATCAGAATACCTCTCTTAGTGGTAACCCCCATCGAGCGAATAGCATTGATAACAATGATCCCAAAAACAAGTGACGCAAGAGCATCCATCGTATTGTATCCTTCAGTAAACCCCTTCATGAACGCTCCACTGGCGTATGCCTCTTGAGGTTCTTCAATTGTGCCCATTGGTTTTAGTACCACCATTATTAACAAGCCAAAAAGCAGCACAAGTATTCCTGGAGATAAAAATTTCCCTATACGATCAACAAGTTTAACAGGATTTAATGAGAACCAAAGAGTGACTATAAAAAAGAGCAGTGTGAAAACAAATAAGCCTATTTGTCCAAAACTCTCGTTTACGAATGGTGCAATACCTATATCATAGGCAACTGCTCCTGTTCGAGGTGCTGCAAAAAATGGCCCGATCGTTAAATATAGCAGTGTGGTAAAGATCATTCCATAGACAGGATGAACCCGGCTAGCAAGTTCTTGCAGGTTCTTGCTTCCCGAGACCCCCATTGCCATGATTCCTAGGAAAGGCAAGCCAATCCCTGTAATTAAAAAACCAGCTACCGCCCACCAAATATTAGATCCGGCATTTTGTCCGAGTGATGCTGGAAAAATTAGATTTCCAGCACCAAAGAATAACGCAAATAACATAACACCTATAATGAAGTACCTTGAAAAGGGTAGTTTATTTTCCATTTAACTTTGAGCCTCCTGATGCGTAAAAACATTTTTATTAGTATTTTGTATAATATTATAAAGATTTAATATATTACTATAATATATTACTATCCTCTCTTAGAAAACGCAATGTATTTTTATAATTATTTTGATAATTCCGAAATGACAAATATTAACGTTTAATTTTTATGCTCATCGTTCTTTTTAGGCATATGCTGAGGTCAACCTCCATATTTAATCATAAAGTAAAAAAGTAATCACCTAAATATAGAGAAGAAAACCATGGAGGTATTAGTGACATGAATAATTCCCTTATCATCCCTAAGGTATATCAATCTACACTAGATTTTATCCAAACAGAAATGGCAATAAAACAAGTAAAGGATCATTTTGAAAGAAACCTTTCAGGTGTACTTAACCTGATTCGGGTGTCTGCCCCTATTCTGCTTAAATCAGGAAACGGAATAAATGATAACCTCAATGGTGTTGAGCGTATCGTTTCCTTTGATGCATTAGATATTAAACATTCTACCATTGAGGTGGTACAGTCTTTAGCAAAGTGGAAGAGAATGGCACTTGGGAGATATGGTTTCACAATTGGTGAAGGACTGTATACAGATATGAATGCAATAAGAAGGGATGAGATATTAGATAACTTACATTCTATGTATGTTGATCAATGGGATTGGGAGAAGATCATAACCTACAAACAGCGTAACCAAAAAACGTTAAAATCTGAAGTACAAAAGATATATCAGGCATTAAAGTCAACTGAAAATTATTTATATAAGTTATATCCTCAACTTGTACCTACCCTCCCGGAAGATATTCATTTTATTACAACCCAAGAACTTGAGGACAGATTCCCAGACTTAACTCCGAAACAGCGTGAAGATAGAATTGCAAAAGAATTTGGTGCGGTCTTTATCATGAAAATAGGTGGTAAATTACTATCAGGAGAAAAGCATGATGGGCGTTCACCTGATTATGATGATTGGAACCTTAATGGAGATATTATTCTTTGGTACCCAATCTTGGAAAGAGCCTTTGAAATTTCGTCCATGGGGATTCGCGTTGATGCAAAGTCATTGATAAACCAGCTAAAAGAGTCCCATAATGAAGATAGAATATATTTGGAGTTTCATAAAGCTATATTAAATAAAGAGCTCCCCTACACAATCGGCGGCGGAATTGGCCAGTCCAGGTTATGCATGTTCTTACTGAAGAAAGCACATATTGGTGAAGTACAGGTTTCTGTATGGAATGAACAAACCATGGAGGATTGTAAAAAAGGAAATATTACACTATTGTAGGTACTTTCAATAACTTTAAGCCGATTCCTTTAAAGAATCGGCTTTTGTGTTGCTTTTGAATAACACTTATGCCTTTACTGTTTTACCGCCTTTTTCAGATTTCTTCCATATTCTGCTCATGATAAAAGTTACTATAGCAATAATCGCTATAAGCATTAGGCTAACAAAAAAACCAAAGCGAATACTTTTCTCGAAAATTGTACCTGTTATGGCAGCTAGGAGTAAAGTGAGGCCGAATATTGAAAGAACCTTATCCCCTATTTTTATTTCAAGAATTTTCATGGCTGAAATAATAATAAACGCCCAATTATACATCTGCAATATTCCTGCTGCAGTAGTAATATATCCATAAATTTTACCTGGGAGTAGCATGGCCGTGATAACCGATCCAATTAATCCGATGGTGGCCAGACCTAAAGATGGCAGTGGAAAATCCTTGAACTTTTTCAATTTTTTTCTAAAAACTACTGGAGCATCCCCGTCCTTCGCTAAAGTCACAAGTAGATTTGTAACAGCAAAAAGTGAGGCAGTCATGGTTGAAAACCCTGCGATGATAATGGCTCCATTAAAAACATGTGGAAAAAAAGCCAAGTTATAGCTAGACATGGCCGTTACAAAAGGACTTTCCTTCTGGTTTATAGCTTGGTAGGAAACCATGCTAATCGCTAATATAATGGAAATAACGTATATTATCGTCAAGACAATTAACATTACCTTCCCTGATTTCGGTGCATCATCTTTATTTTTTAACTGCATCGACAAAAGTCCAATGGTCTCGATTCCACCATAAGCATAGAAAGCATAAATGAGCGATGACCAAAAGGCTCTATAACCCTCTGGAAAAATCTCATGGATTTTTGTAGGAATCCCCGGTTGATCGCTTCTGCCACCATGAAAAATTCCAAAGAGAGCTGCTATAGCAAGAATAATAAACATAAGTATTGCCGCTGTTTTTGTAACCGCAAGAATATTTTCAACCTTATTAAAACCCTTAGTTCCTAACAACACGACGACTATAGACAACACAGCAAAACCAGCTGCAAATATCCATAATGGAACCTTCGGAAACCAAAACCGTGACAAAATGGATAAGGCGGTCAACTGACTTCCCATAATAAGGATTTTTGAACTCCAATAATTCCAACCACAGCTAAAGCCTGCCCACCTTCCAAATGCCCTACCAGCATAATAACAGAATGACCCTTCTTGGGGATCCTCTGTGGTCATTTTTGCTAGAAAGTGGAAAACGATATAGGTTCCCATTGCTGCTAATATAAATGAGAACACCATTGAAGGACCTGTTATTTTTATTCCGATTCCTGAACCTAGAAAGTAGCCAGTTCCGATTGTACAGCCAATTCCTATTAACGATAACTGCCACCATGATAAATCACCTTTATCCTTCCCTTTCGATGATTTACCGCCAACTCCAGAACTACACGTAAAATAATCCATGACATCCTCCTCCATTGTTATTATTGTTCGATTTAGGAGGAATCATGTGTTACCAATTTTTTATTGAATACTGTTGAAAATAAACTTGTCCTTTAAATTGTAAATGGAACATATACATTGAGAGTAATTGTTAATGTCAGGAGGGATTGTAGATATTGATTATTGAAAAGGTAGTTTTAGGAATGGCCATGTTAAGGTTTTTGTCTGGTGGTATAGAAATAACTGCCGCTATCTTAATGATACGTTTTAATTCGATTGAGAAAGCAATTATGGTTAATAGTTCCCTCGCAATTATTGGTCCTCTTATACTGATTTTTACTACCACCTTAGGTGTCTGGGGTATTGTTGAAAATATATCTTTTATTAAAATGTTTTGGATCGTTTTAGGGGTTGGATTTATTTTACTTGGCGTGAAATCGTAAATATTAAAATGTTCTTTTTATATTTTTTCCCTTAAAGGTGAGTGAACTATTGCTTCACTCGCTTTTTAGTTTTACCAAAAACTTCAATCTCAAGCACCATTTTTAAATTAGATTTTAGGAAATGCTAACAATGTGCTTCATGAAAGGAGGCACTTCTTTATGAATAACATTTCTTACTCACTAAGGAGGTTGACGATGGGAATTTTAAGTGGAAACCCTAAGGAAGAGCCTTTACACTATGGTGAAGTCTTTAGCATATGGGCTTCAGAATTTGCCGGCAATAGTATGATTGCTGGTTATCAGACAGCCTTGAACCATGCAGGTGATGAGGATTTAAAAAAATTATTAGTTGAAGCAATAGAAATTGGTCAACAGCAAAAGAAACAGATTGAAGAGCTTTTAAAGGAGAATGGAATTGCCCTGCCACCAACACCTCCCGAACCTCCGGAAGCTTGTTTAGAAGATATTCCTGTAGGTGCTCGAATTCTTGACCCTGCTATTGCTGCAGGAATGTCAGCTGATATTGCAGCAGGATTAGTTACTTGCAGTCAGATAATGGGTACATCTATAAGAGAAGACGTAGCAATGATGTATGGACAATTTCATGCACAAAAAGCAGCACTTGGTGCAAAAGTCCTTCGTTTAAACAAGGAAAAGGGTTGGCTCGTCCCTCCTCCTCTACATGTCAATAAACATCACGATTGTTAAAAATGGAGGATGGGGCCAGTGGCTCCATCCTCTCTTTGTTCATATAAGTTTAGTTTGAACGCACTGATAACCAAGGATCAATGGCATAGGCGAATTGACCTGTTAAGCATAAGGAGACATGGCCAGCCTCTACATGTTCATATGTTTTGTCTTCACTTGATATTAGGTCCATGATAGGAAGTACTTGTGATTCCAAGACTAATTCATCTCTCGTAGAAGTTAATACGAGGACACTGCAGTTAATCTTTCTTAAGTCAACATCGTACCCACCAATTTTCAGTTTTCCTTTAACAAGCTTGTTTTCTTTGTATAGTTCATTAAACATTTGTTTGAAACACGCACCTGAAAATGTTACTGCATCGCTCATCCATTTGTCCATTCGGCGCCACTTATCCACATACTCTTTGTCATTCGCACGGGTAATTAGGTTCATTTTAGGACCAACATTAAACCCTTGTAGAGCCATAAATAATGCATACAAAAATTCTGAAGGGATAACCTCGTATGCATCTGCAAACCGGTCAAAATTTAGCGTCCCTTTTTGAAGTGCCTTTGTCCATTTATCAGGCATAATGATGTTACTGTAATCAATTGGAACGGCAGCAAGAACAAGGTTCTTTATTGGTAAGCTAGTAATCGAGGTTAACATTGCTGAGAGCAGTCCACCAATACAATATCCAACCATAGATATATCTTTTGCCTTCGAGTGTCTTAATGCACGTTTCACAGCTACCTCTAAGTAATCAAAAATGTAATGATCAAAAGTAAGATCTTTGTCTTCTAATCCCGGGGAACCCCAATCATACATATATACATCGTACCCCTGCTTTGTGAGGTTTCCGATAACACTGCCTGATTCAGAAATATCTAAGATATATGCTTGATTCAACAGTGAATAAACTAGAAATATTGGTGTGTTATATTTTTTTTCAGGAGCAGGATGATACCATAAAACGGATTTATTCTTTTTCCAAACCATTTTTCTAGGAGTAGGCATGATATCAGGTTTTGGTTCACTTAATACTTTATAGACTGTATTCCAACGATCCCTTTCAGTTTCTAAGTTGAGCAGTGGAATATTTGCTAGTGATTTAACCGCCATCAGTAAGTCTCCCCTCATCCCTATTTCGTTGTGCCAGCGCTAGCTAGCATAGGTTCTTCTTTTATTTTTTCCTTTTTCAATAGTTTTTTCATCGCTTCAAATTCTTTTTTAATATCTGATAGTTGAGCAAGTCCTTCTGATGCCTTTAACCATTCTGTATGGATGTGCTTTGTATATTCCATCATTTCCGTAAGTATCCTTTGATTTTCCTTATTCGCTAATTCAAAACTCTCTTGTAAATTCCAAATTTGCTCTTCGAGAATATCTATCTTTTCTTCCGCCTGGATTGATAGTTTCGCA
>JAQSXG010000004.1 GCA_029256785.1 Neobacillus sp. | reverse complement strand
GACCAAATTGAACGACTTGCATATGCCCTTTCAATAACGCCACATGCCACGGCATCTCTGCTGCTTGAGACAGGCTTACAGCATGGCAGAATAGTTAATGCCTATGTAACTAACCACTGCCGGCATGCGTTAGATGACGGGCGTCTGAAAGAGCTTAAAGAAGTTTATCGAGTTCTTAACCACGGCGAGGAAAAAATTAGTTTTACTGCGCTAATTAGCGCGATCGTAGAAAACGTAAAAATTGCCGGCAAATCTGCCGGCAATCAGCTGAAGGAAAAGCTTACGCAATGGTTGGACGAACCCTAAGCATCGCGTCGTTTTTTAAAAAGAATATCATCCCAACCTTTATTGGTGATTATGACATTTCCACGCCTTTGCTCGTTGTCAAGATATAGGACGATTTCTGAATAAAGATATGGCTTACCTGAAGAATAATAGCCGTAATGATTTGGACTTTGAACATCAATTTCATAAGCCAATTCCAATGCGCTGACTTCTTTACCGGCTTCTATGGCTCCATAACGCTGAAGAAATAGCTCAGCTGTAAGAGGATCATCCTGAAGGATGCTGTTGGGACGTGGAGTGATCTCGATCTCTTCTAAGTTCCTATAACGGACCGAACTCCTTGGTCTTGGCATTGTTTGCACATGAGCCTCGTAGAGATCTTGTAATTCGCCCATCTGCTCCCTGTTTATAGGTAGATCCATTTGGTCGAGTTCATTTACATAGCCAGGAAAGGAAATCTTATTATAGCCTAACAATTTAATCAAATGTCTTTGGGCCTCAAGAGCTTTTTTTAGAGTTTCATCGTTCTGGAGATAGCGAAGGGCTTGCTGCCGTATCGTTTTTATCCCTGTGACAAGATTGTTGGACTGCTCATTGGACAAACCAAGAATCTTATGGTTGAAACAGGTCTCTCCGAAATAGACAATACCATTTTGTTTCCGAACATCTTCTTTATCAGCATCCAGCAAGTTGTCTATTACACTTAGATCCCCTATGTATTTAAATGTGTATCGGTAGCGTAATAATTTCCCACAATGGCATCTTAAGCTGCTTGTATTCCTCCAGGATTCACCGGCGTCATCATAAGCAACGAACGTCCAATTTTTAGGCGTCAAGCCTTTGAATGATTTAGAATGCTGTAAATAATTTTGCATTAGAAGTATAGCTTTGACCGATTGACTCAACTCCGTAATAATCTACCTCCTTTTTAATAGCAACATATCTGCTGTCTATTGTGCATTATTCCAATGTTTTATTGCTGATCTAATGGTGTCTGTTATTTCGTGCCACCAGAAGCGAACGTTATGTTTTGGTTCGAAAAGCAAAGTTGACAGCGAATATTTCCCAAATCTCCTGACGTTTCTTGTTCATATCCTCACCTTTTTACTTAAATGTCAACAACGTGATAATTTACTTATCAATAGTGTTTGATTACATCATCAAGGCGCTGAGTCACTGTAATTGAATGGACTGGTTCTTTGCTTCTAAAGACGTTTAAAGAATCAATAAATTCCTTGTCTGCTTTTAGCTGACGGAAAGTAATAGCGTAAGGGCTTTGCTTCCTTTTGTGACATTACTTCATATAAGCTGGTCGTTGAAAAAATATTGTCATAAGTGCAAGGTAGAAAAGAAAATCTTTCAGTACTTCTGTTTCTTGAAAATTCTCCATCCCGTATCTAAAACCTTCGTCAATCATATCAGCTACATCCGTCATCATTTCTCTTAAGACCCAGCGTTTAATGGACAGTTCATCTGATTTGTTGTCAAAATTTGTTTCGTTTATTTCTCGATAGTCATCGATAATCAATGTGTTTCCCCAACGCGTGTCTCTCTCAATATTGACGGTCTTGAAAAATTTAACGATATTAACTAACCCATCAAAACATACTAATCCGGATTCCTGCCAGTACGTCGCAATGTAGCTCAACTTGTCCATGAACGCTGAAAATCCTTCATTTGTAAGAATGCCTAATTTCTTTTCAATATCACTGTGGGACGCCCAATCTGTAATGTTTAAACTGTTCATAAGTTGTCTCTCCTTCACATAAGCTGTCTACTTCGTATCAATGCTCCTTTAATGTAATATCCCTGTTTGTTAGGATCTTTATTTCCGTAAACAGTTCGGCATCCGGAAACCCTAAATCAATAATCTTTTCTTTTTTATCATTGAAAACACCTATGCCACTGACATCGTCTAACATGCCTGAAAGAATGTCCCAAATCGTTATGTCCTTACGGTTATCCCATAAAGCAAATTTTAATGTTTCTTCCAAAAAATCGCCCATTTCAAATCGAATTAGCTCGGATTCAACTAACTTATCAAAAAGGTTAGAAACCATATGAATCATGGAGGACATATCTACCTGTTCTAAGGTAAGTCCATAACATTTTGATGGAAAGAACTTGAGATCAGCTTTATAATTACGCCGTGGGTAATGCAGCTTCGTGTAGAGCACCAATTGCTTTTCCCAATAATCAAGATTTATTTCGATCATTTCTTTCATGAAGGTCCCTCGATTCAATGACATGTTTAAGCCTTTCCCATTCTTCTAAATCAGCCTTATGCAATTTTTCAAGACGTTTGTTTTGATCCTCATACTTATTAAACAGCTCATCATATAACTTAATTGCTTTTCTCATAGATTCATGTTCTTCAAGGATTGCAGCAATTGTTTCTGTATAGTTCGCCACATTCAGTTCTTCTTTATACTTGTCAAGATAGGTAATTCCGTATGGTGATTGTTCTGGTTCATAAAAGCCGATTTTTTTATAAATCACGTTTTCTCTCCTCCATTAACCCGTTTTCATTTATACAGCACGTCACAAATTCTTCTGTATGTTTCCTCATGCAATTGATTTTGGAAATGATAATCGGCGATCAGATTACCCTGACGAAATACGTAAAACGCATCCGTTAAGGTATTGAAGGTAATTCGTGTATCGGATGAATCATTCATATAGAGCTGTACGCTGTTCTTACCGTTACGGTACTCTGTCAGACTCACGCGCCAGCCTTTTGCCTCTGCAGCAAAGAGGATCTCTGGCAGTCGGCGTAACTTCCGTTCCACAGTATTTGTCATTTACTTACCTTCTTATTTGGGTGATGGGCCTGTCGAAACCTTTGTTCTGCCGTGTTCATCTTGTTGTTTTTGAGTTCATAGATTTCTTTTTTCAGCTGAGTTATCTCATCTTCTCGTTTATCCAAGACGTCCAACAGATTCTTTGCGTCAGCAGCCGTGCCCTCTCCCTTAATGATTCTTTTACGAACAGTTCTATCTACTCTGGGATCCCAGAAAATGAGTCCTTTTCGCAAATCATAATCATCAGCATAATCACCGTTAAAAGCCAGGGCCAAGATGCAGAACGTTTCATCATCACCGGCATTGTCAATTTCCTTTTTGCTACGCCCACAGCATTTAACTTTTCCCGATTTTCTTCATTGTTGGCCACAAGGATATAATAAGCATCTTCACCCCCATTAGTTTCAATGACGGGTAAGCTATTCATTACATCTAATACGGCCTGTCTATCTCGATTATCCACTACAACCACTCCCTCATTTTATTTTTCCATTTAAAACAAAACGTGCAATTTAGCAGACGTATGCTAATTCATTGATGGGTAAAGTAAACGTTCCACTGTTCCTCAAAAAGCTTTATTACTTCTTCGGTCGCCATCCTCTTAAGATGGTCTGGATTCATGTGGCAATAAAAATTATTCTTCGGGACTTTATTGATTAGGGTTACTACAGAAACCCTGACTTGGAAATTGGGCGTGTCTGTATTATTGGGATGAACAAGAAAAACATTTGTTATGAGTGCTTTGTCTATCCGCTTAGAATCGTTTGCGTAGAACTTTCCGACTTCAATATTCATAGGTTTCGCAGTCCCTTTCGCTTAAACCTAGAGATTCTTTTTCTTCTAGAGCTGCAACGCAACCACTGCAAAGTGTGTGATCTTCATCGACCCACCAACAAGGTCCGTGCTCCTTGATACACGCATGATCATCTGTGCAACCACAAATCTTACAAATGCCATAAGCCATCATTCATCACGCTTCTTTTCATCCGGAATAGCGAATGGATTTAACGTACTGGAATGTTTTGACTTGCTTAGATCAAGTATGCGGACATCTATTCCACATGATTTTGCAATATCTTCAAACGACTCGCTATTTTTAGGATCCACTTGCCTGAAATGGAAGACCGTGCCCTTTCCCAGCTTCCCGACGACAAATTTATTATCATTTAGCAACTTGTTTCGATTCATGCTAATTCTCCTTTCAGAATGGTAAATCATCATCATTGATGTCGATTGGTTTGCTGTCATTTGCGAATGGATCTTCAAAAGAAGGAGCGCTCTGATGTTGACCACTGCGATTATTCTGATTAGACGGTGGATAACTACGCTGTCCGGATGGTGAAGGCGTGGTCGATGCAGGGTAACCGTTGTTTGCCTGTCGTGATCCCTTTGGTTCAAGAAACTGAACACTATCGGCAACCACTTCAGTAATGTACACGCGCCGGCCCTCATTGTTTTCATAGCTTCTTGTCTGAATACGCCCTTCAACACCGGCCAGACTTCCTTTCTGCAGGAAGTTGGCTGCATTTTCAGCCTGGCGTCTCCAAACGACTACCGGTATGAAATCAGCGTCTCGCTCACCTTGCTGGTTCGAGAACGGTCGGTTTACTGCGATTGTAAAACTCGTTACAGCCACACCATTCGGCGTATACCGGAGTTCCGGATTTTTGGTAAGACGTCCCACTAATACAACACGATTGATCATTTTCTCATCCCTATCTGTTTAGAATGCCTTTTTCTTTGTTGTAAAGCATGCAATATTCCTCTGCAGTAAGTCTTTTGAACATATCTGATTTAAGTCTTTTAAACAGTAGCTTCATTTCGTTGTAACGATCCAGCTGAAATGCAAAGTAAACATTTTGTCGGCCTGAAGAAAAAACAAGGATTTTATCCCAAGTCATGATTTCAAATCGAGTTGGAGCGTGCAAGTTATTTTGCAAGTACATTGATATTTCCAAAACCATGACCTGTAGTAACTCATTCCTTATTTCTTCTAACATGCCCTCTTTCCAACTCCAACCAATCAATGCTGTAAAAGCTGCAAGCAGCCAACGGAAATCCCAAAAAATAAGCGCTGATAAACAAAAAATGTATGATAGCACGGCCATCGCAGTCGACAACGAATAAATAATAAAGACCTGTAATAATAAGAATTTGCGTTTGTTCGACATCACAAGTACCTCTTTGATCGCCGCGGCCTTTGAATTTCTGACTTCACGGAACGATCTACTAGAACGTACTCTTCTTTAATCACTTGGCGTTGCCATTGAAAAGATCCGAGTTTTGGTACCAAAGTTGTTGTTTTTCTTATGGCTGATCTTTTTATTTTCATCAACCCTCTTTCTTGTAGATAATCAAATGCTGGTGTTCTGATAGATAAAAAATAGGATCAATAATTGACGCGAGCTGTAGTATTGTGTCTCTTTTAATTCTGAAGTAGTTAGACCTGCTGATGTGGAGATTTTCTAAGATGTAGCTTACCCGAGGCTTTTTTGTTGTACTAAAGTACCATATATCAATCAATCTACGTTGAATATCATTCATTGACCGTATTTCGTCGTCCATGAATTCTACGTACTTTTTGGCACTTGCTAGGTGAATCTGTATCTCTTGTAGTGCGAATGAATCCATTTTCCAGTGTTTAACTAACTGTTCATAATGTCTAATTTTCAACCTGCATTGATGGTATTTTCTAAAAGCTGAGTCAACGTTCTTCTGTGTTGTAATAAAGTCAATATCATTCCAGGCGTCATCGGACATCATTCCTTTGTCCCCCTTGTAACAACTCGTGCTTATTTTTTTACTTGAATATCAAATAGATCAGTCATCTTCATATTTAATCCATCTGATATTTTTCTAGCCATAGCAGGACTTATGGGGTATTGATTAAGTGCCCTGTAAAAGTAACTCAAAGAGATATCATTGCGGTCTGCAAATTCCTCTTTTGTTTCATTCTCAGCAATTTTTATTTCTATTTGCTCCCTCATATCATCTTTGAAAACTGCTTGAACTCTCAAAAAAGTACACCTCCTATTACTTTGCGCAACACTTTCTTTTAAAAATAAACAATAACCGAATTTACCTATCTTTATGTCGCTATAATTATTAAAAAGCAACTAATATTATGGTTTTTGGTTATAGCCCCAAAGGTGTCACAGCTACTTATTGCCTAATTCAATAATACCATAAAATACACTATTTTTAACTCTAAAAAAGAAAATATTAGAGGATTTGTCACAATATTTATGAATTAGACGGGCGTGGTTTTTTGTCAAATTCGGACTTTTCTTTTGGTGACTTTATTAAGTCATGTCGAAGGTCATTAAAGCTAACACAAAAAGAAACTGCTAAACATGCACATATTTCAAAGTCCTATTTATCATCGATTGAAAATAATAAAGTACATAATCCTTCCCCTAGCGTTCTCAAAAATCTAGCACAGGCATTAAGCATAAACGAAGAACAATTATTTTTACTATTGGATTCAAATGAAGAAATAAAAAATGGACGTTTTAATACTGTTGGTGATTTTATTTCCTACCGGAGAAAGCGTAAGGGTTTCCAACAAGTTGATTTAGCAAAACGATCAGGACTTACAAGCGGATATATCTCACAGATTGAAAACAATATAAAAACGCCTCGAATGCGAACATTAAAGAAGTTAGCTACGGCATTAGATATATCCGATAAAGAACTACTCATGTATGCTGATAAAGATATTGCAAAGAAAGAGGTACTGTTAGTTGACGTAACTGGATTAGAAAAAGAAGATATTGATTTCTTGATGGACCAGTTGAATTATCTAAAAAAAAGAGCCAAAAGGAATAATTAATCTATGTTGCAGCCTTTTCCTGATTATTTAAGAGAGTTACGCGAAGCCAAAAACTATTCGATCCGTAGATTGGCTTTACGCAGTAAAGTTGCGGCGTCAAGTATTTCACGCCTGGAAAACGGAATATTTCAACCTAGTATGACAATGTTAAAAAAATTATCAATCGGTCTTAACATTCCTGAACAGCAACTTTATTATGCTGCCGGTTATGTTGATCATCCATATAAAGAAGTTGACGTAGAAGGCTTACCAAAAGTTGATGTGGAATTCATGGATGAAAAGTTTCACCGTTTAAATAGAAAAAAGAGAGAGTAAGGTAATTTGCCCTACTCTCTCCTATTTATGTGCGTCAAAGACCTCTTGAATGACCTTGACCATGGTAGGTAAAGATGTTTGCCTTCGTTGCTTCTTAAAGTCTAATGTTCAATTAAATATGTTACCCTTATCCTTCTTTCAGAATTTTGTTATGTCAACCTTAGAATAGTCAACTGTATCATTTCCCTGGCTGGACAAGTTTCGTGTGTGACTGTTTTGTTTTTCTTTAACACTCGTATTATCCGAATCATTAATCAGTGTATTACTCGTCTCATTATCCTTCTTATGAATAAAGTCACGATTATCAATATGCTTATCTTTATCGTTATTCAATGTATGATCTAGTGTATTAGCCACAGAGTTCCCATCTTTGCTTAGTAGTACGTCTTTGCTCAGAATTTCCCTTATATTTGATAAAGTAATATTTCGATTACCAAATCGGGACTGTGCATAAAGCACCAATGTTTTCATGCTCTCTGCTATGTTCGGCTGAGCATCCAAGAATGCATTAATTTTTTCATTCTCGTCGTCGCGTCCAATTCTCCATAACCAAGATTTTCGCGTCAGTGCCATCACTTATCCCCTTTATAAAATACATTTTTATTAAGGATATTAAGTCCTTTAGCTTGTAGGTCAATCGCATCCTCTGCAGGAATCCATAACAATTTTGCGCCTACCTGTTCAGCAAATGCTTTTAACTTATTTCTTAATTCACCTTCAAATTCAATGCTGCCTCCACCATAGACCGTAAACAGATCAACATTTCCTTGAGCTATGGACATAAACTTTTCTTGCACATCTTCAAAAATCTGATGTGCTTGTTCATAACGGGTTTCTGCTAAATAATTCACACACTTTTCATGGTGTACATTCGTTTTATCCTTTACTGCATCTTGAAACTGCTGGCGATTATAACGTACAAATCCATCCGTATTCTTTTCAAGCATAGCAGCAGCTGCTTGTATTGCATGTCCACCACCTAGTCTAACGCCGGATCCAGCAACGGGATTTAAGCCCTGCGTAACAATTTCTTCTGTGGTGCCATCCCCTATGTCTAGGTGAAAAATTCGCTTATCAAGAAAATATTTCTTCGGTGTTATTTTCAATTTGTAGTCGCTATTGAATTGATTAAACATACTTGGATCAGCTTCTAGGAGCGCATAAAGAAGCGGTATACCTTCTTGAGTTACGTGAGACTCTTCAATGTTTACTTGAATTGAAACTTGATTGTTACCCACATAAACGCTTAAATTGTGCGGTTTCTCTTTAAAACGCTTTTCTAAAATATCTGCACGTTCACGTGTATATTCACTCGCCGGGATCGCTCCTGAATGTTTTGCATTTACGACAATCGCACCTTCTGGCAATGTCTTGTATTCTGAGAAATATTTTTCAATCACATGAGCTGCAATTTCAGCTAAAGTCATAATAACGGGAATATCACTCTTATATTTTCCACCTAATGTAATATTCATATTTTCGGACCCAAGCCCAATTCGCTGAGCACGATTACCTGTAACAAACAAGCCCCCTCGTTCAAGAGCTTCAGAAGTAATGTTTAGAAGCATATCATTATCAAGTGTCGCAACAAGCTTATTCAATGAGGTTTCATCTTCATTTGGCACTGTATAAAGTCTTTTAATAACGCTTGGCTGTTTTCTTAATTCATCATTGATGATTACTTTTGATCCATTATTCCCAATATCTCCTGCTACTAACAATTTAATTACGGTTGCGGCCATCTATTCCACTCCCAAACACGATATATTTTGTATTACTTTAATGATATAATAATACATATCCAAACGATTATCAAGAGGATAATCATGAATTGTTGATAATATAAATGATATCCAATATAATAACGCTAACAAGCATCATTAAGATTATCATCATCGTTTGGAATATACATATAATAATCATATAGTTAATCCAGTGTATATAAGGAGAGAAATACAAGATTATAGTTGATATATATAAGATAATGCTAGAGATTATATATTGGATATACGGTAGATAATCATCTGGAAAACTATAAATCGTTTATTGGGAGGGCCGATATAGTATTATTTTTACACGTACTTCGTTAAAAGCACTACAAATAAATCTATTAATCTTTTGGCAACTTGTGGTATAATCCAAAGCAAGGAACAAGCATATTTGACTTTAAAAATTTGGATATAAAAAAATAAAACCCCTGACCATTTGTTATCGTATAAGTCGCCAAACTAGGACGATAACAATTTACAGGGATCTTTGGGAAAAGAATCTATTTAGCTTTTTTCGTTAAGTTCATTATACCCAAAATGGGTATAAAAGTAAACGGATTAAGGCAAAAATAGTGGCTTAAAATAAGGAAACTTATACATAAATTACCTCCCAAAGATTCCCGTTCTGTTAGGGTATTTGGGAGGTTTTTGATTTGAGTACTAACGAAGATCGTTACTTTGACCTAAATGAAGAATACGGACTCAAGCATTACCAATTACCAAAGGTATTTTTCACAAGCGAACTTTATCATCATCTCAAACTAGATGATATGGTTGCTTGGGCTATTTTGCGTGATCGCTTTTCAATTTCAAAGAAAAATGGTTGGTACGAAAAATATGGAAATGGAAAGCAGCGTGTATTTTTTATTTATAAAAACTCTGAACTGATGAAAGTATTAGGTATAAAGAGCGAAACGACACTCACAAGAATTAAAAAACATCTAGAACAAGCCAATTTGCTGGAACAAAAGAGAATGGGATTAAACACTCCAAATAGGCTCTATTTACTTAAACCAACTGTAACTGATGCTGATATTTATAAAATTGACAAGCTCGAAGAAGTTCCTGACAAAAAAGACTATGCAAATCCTAAACCACCTAAAGCGAAAAAACAGGAAAGTGCAAATAATGGAACTCCAAATAATGAAGTTCCATCCCAGAACGCACCAAATATAGGAACTCCAAATAATGAAGTTCCAAAAATCGTGAATGGAACTCCAAATAATGAAGTTCTTGAACTCCAAAAAATGGAGTCTAGTAATACTAATTCTAGTTATTCTTCTTTAAGTAAAGAAACAGTAAATACAGATACATATAAAGAAACGGAGCCTAGACCTGATTCTCAAAAATTTGAGCAAGATAAATTGCTAAAAGAAAGTCTCAAAGATTCTATTCCTGAAAAAACACACCATACTCTTTGTATTTTCACGGAGAACTTTGATGAAATGCATCGCTGGTTTGGAATTATTCTTAGGGCAAAGAGCAAGGTTGAAAAGGAACGAGGATTCTTACTTCTTCTTGATGATATTGACTTTGAACTAAATGATATCTTGATGTCTTGTATACGAGTAATCAAAAGAAAAACCAAAAAGATTGATAGTCCTGATAATTATTTGTATAAGACAATGTACTATGAGCTATCTAAATTGGCTTATAATTTAGAGGTTGGTAGTAATGAGGCTGCAGCAACTACAGAAAGACCAAATTTATTTGATTAAGAAAGAGGGGCAGTAAAAATGACAGATGTAAAAGTCCAACTGTTATTAGTTGCGTTAAAAGAAATCGACAAAATTGAAAAAAGAGAAACACAAATATTAGAATTACTCGGTGGAGAAGAAAAAAAATATCAATTTAGAGAAATTAGGACCAGTTTGGAACAATCCCTTGTACTTGCACTTGGAGGAACAATTGGCAATTGGAATTATCTTGGATCATTGTTTGAGGATCCATTTTATCAATTCTCCGAAGGGAAGTTAAGTGCTGAGAATTTGATAAAAGAAATTCAAGAGGCCATACTTAATAAGCTTGAAGGAGAAATTGAAATCAACTTTCACAAAGCCGATTTGTGTTAGTCCATATAAATTTCTCCAGGATGGCGCATGTTATGAAAACTGTATTTGACTGTTAAACTCTATTATTCTTCTGGCAAGTTGTGGTATAATCCAAAGCAGAAGATAGATCAACATCGAAATAATCAAAACAAAATAAAAACCCCTGATCGTTGTTAACGTGTTCAGATTGGCGTCTTGAACGTTAACAAAACTCAGGGATCTTAAGAGGAATTATATTCGTTCTTTAGTTACTATTATAGCCATTTTTGGCTTAAAAGTAAACAAAAAACGGTTAAAAAACTGTGTTAAAATCTAGTAAAAATGCTAGCTTTTAAGCCTCCTAGATCCCTGCCGTGTCAGGAATTTAGGAGGCTTATTTTATTATGACAGCAATACGTGTAAACAAGAGAGAGAACCCATTCGTTCAAATTGATAAGACCTTTGTAGAAAATCCAAAATTAAAGTGGGCTTCGAAGGGATTAATGATGTACCTCTTATCACGACCAGATGGGTGGAAAGTTAATCAAGCTGATCTTGTGAAAAGAGCAAATGATGGGGAAACCACGGTTCGATCAGCATTGTGGGATCTGATGCTTTATGGTTATGTCTATTATTATGCTGAACGGAATGCTAACGGAACAGTTAAGGAGTGGATCTATGAAATCTACGAATCTCCTGAACTTAACCCACATCAAGAAGAAGCCCAGGCTAGTGCGAGAGAAAAGATAAGCGAGAAAAAGAAAAAGACCAAAGTCCGCAACAATAAGAATCAGAAAAACGAGAAGTATCCAGAACGTGATAATCACGCTCTGGATAAGAATCAAGAAAATTCACCAGAACGTGATTATCCAGTTCTGGATAAACTTGATCTAGATAAGCAAGATCTGAATAATCACGCTTATAGTAATAATGAGTCTAGTAATATTGATTTAAATAATATTGATTTAGAAGAAGAAGAATTAATTAAAAAATATCAATATGCTTACGCATATTTAGAAAATAAACTTGAATACTCACATTTTACAATTCTTGATATTCTTAAAAACATGAAGGAAAAACAAATCGAAAATTTTACGGATGCTCAAATGCTAAGTGAACATCATAGAATGATAAAATATGTAGAAGACTCCAATAAAGAAATTAGAGCGATTGGGCAGTTTTTTGTTGATGGAATTTTGATGCATGAAGATAGTCGAACGATACTTTATAATCATCATCTAAGGGAAATAGAAAGAACTAGACGTGAGCAAGCTGCGGCCAATGAGTACACACCAATGCCTTCATACGATTGGCTAAATAAAAGATAGTTGGAGATGAAGAGCATGAGCAATGAGATCACTGATTTATTGATCATTGCACTACAAGAGGTACATAAGACAACAAAAAATGTAGAACGGTCTGTGGAATTGCTTAGTGGTCAAAATGATTGTAGGTTTAATGATAAACTAGAGGCATGTATAGAACATGCTCTTGTTTTATCTCTTGGAGGAACAAATAGCACTTGGCATTTTCTTAGCAACTCGTTTGAAGACCCGTTTTATAAATTTGCTGAAGGAAAGATAAGTGCTGATAAATTAATAAAAGAAGTACAAGGTGCTATCGATAATAAGTATGAGGGTGAGATTGATAGTAAAGCGGATTAGGGCTATAGTGGCTATAGCTACTCTTTGTTCTTGTATTTCTCTAGGATATACCGCATACCCATCTCAATTAGTCTGTTAGTAGGATAACCCATGTCAGCAGCGAGCTGCTGAATCTTTTTGTATAGGTCAATGTCCAATGTAAGTGTCTTATTTTTTCTCTTTATCTTTTTATTTGGATGCTCACGCATTGTTATATCTCCGCAATCAGAAAAGTCAGAAAAAGAAAATGATATTTTTAAAAATTTGATCAATGTATTGACAAAGTAATTTTTACCAATTATACTCTAACTCGAAATAGTAATTCGTTACTAAATGAAAAGTTGGGACTTTTTTGGGACTTTTTTGGTCATAAAATGATTTATAATGTCGATAAAGGTACTTTGTACCTGTTCTATTCTTAATAAATATTGAAAGGGCGATCCAAAAGTCGGCTGGTAACCGATCATGGATATGGCTCGAATAACAGTAGCACCTGTTAGTCGAACTTGCCCCTCAGCCGTATAGCAATGTAACTATACAACAACATATAATTATAACGGTTCTTCGTTAATTTATCCATTGAATATTGTCAATGGTTTAATTTGGAGAAATACATAATTGTTGTTGGCTCATTGCCCGCTGTTGGAGCTGTTAGGACTAATAGTCTTAACAGCTCTTTAATTTTTAATTAGGAGGTTTGATATGAAAAATTCAATTCTTGTTAAGCACGAAATGACAGTTAAAGATATCGAAAAAATGGGTGCTCGTGTACAGATTTTTGGAGCAGCTGAGCATGTAGTCCGTGGATCTTATCTTGTTAACACCGTATTAAAAACTCGTGTGAAAACAGGGGATCTCTACAGAAAAATTAGAAACGTTAAGAATGAGCATGGGATTATTATTGCCAAGCGCTTGAATCCGGAAGGAAAGTTATATTTTTCAATCAAGGCATTTGTTTCGATAAGGGAATCTCATTACCGAAACAGCGAAGAAGCTTGAATACGAAATAATATTTTAACTTGAAAGAGGGTGGTAACCAGCTGGCGAACCTTTCCCGTCAGCAATTGAATAGTTAGGGAGTAAGTCCCTCCTAGTGTATATTTAGACCGGGCAATGCACTAGGGAGTTACAGTTCCATCCTGGCGTGAGAAGGAGTGAGTCGTTGCAACTTATGAACGATAATTCCGGGTAGTCGGCAGGTTCGGTCAGCGTCCTTGGGCTTAACGTGCATTTATGAGTTTGCCGTGTAACGGCGCGTGTTGAGCTTCTTGCCAAGGTAGAGTTACGGTTGAACAGATGGGCTTTAAAACCGATAATATAGTAATTAGGATTCAGATGTTTGTTGTTGATGTATTCTTTGAATGTTCATTGATAAACCTGTGAATCTTAACGCTAAATTATGAGATGACTCCTGATTTAAGTGGAGTTAGTTCATTACCTTATGCTAGAAAATGAGAAGAGGGGTTAAATATGAATAAAGTAATAGGAGTTGTTATTGTTGTAATACTTGTTTTTTCTGCGCTAACCGGTTGCACGGCAACAAAAGCAGACGCGGCACCTAAGACTAAAACGGTTAAGGTGACCCATAAGAATACAGTGAAGAAAGCTGCACCCAAAAAGAAAGTTACTGTTAAATCAACAAAAAAAAGTGCAAAAAGGGCCAAAAATAGTAGATCGAAGAAGCCTGTTAAAAAAACTGTGAAGAAAACAGCTAAAAAGGTAATCCCAAAAAAAGTAGTCAAAAATGCACCAGTAAAAAAATCAGCTCTGACACCGAAGAAAACAGTTGTTGCTAAACCAAAGGTTTCAAAACCACCAGTTCAGACAAAATCTGCACCGGTTAAAACGGCATCGCAGCCCGCTAAACCAAAACCAGCACCTGTCTCTAAACCTGCTGCGCCAGCAAAACCATCTACGGGAACATCGTCGGCTCCGGCTACTACAAGTCCAAGCAATCCAGATTCCTCTGCTGCTTCTTCAAGTACAGGCGATGGGGGCACTCATTATAAAGCAACAATAACGGAAAGTGGATCAACCGAAGATGGCCTAAACTGGGTATCTGGGAACTGGTAACAGCGTTCGTTTCATTGAGATAATAGCCAAAGCATTCAACTAATTAATGTTGGATGTTTTTTTTATTAAAAAACCCAATAAAGAAAGGGCAATGGAGTAATGAAATTTATAAAAAATGTTGGTATTTACTTAATCATTGCAATCTTAATCGTCCAATATTTTTTTGAAGCCAATGTTAGTTCCGCAGCTTCGGCCGATATTTGGAGAGCGAAAGATCCAATATCTTATGGAGGGAGCATGGTTGGAGAGTTTAAAGTCAATGGATATACTGCTTTCTGTGTTCAACATGATAAAAGTACAACACCTACTGGATCAGCAAATAAAGGTGAAAGTGTATATAGTAATGCAAAAATTCGGCGTGCTTTATATTATGGATGGGATGGCCCGGAAAATATATTTGGCAATGATAAGGCAAGAGGATATGTTGTAACTTCACTAGTTTTATCTCGACTATATACGGGTGAGGATGCAGGTGGTCACTCAATTGACGGATATAGTGATCTGTGGAATAAGGCTCAATCTGGTTCAATTCCAAATGCAAATGTGAGTTTTTCTGATCATAATTTGACAACTAAAATTGGTACCGTACCAGATCACACCGGGAATAAACAGGTATCACAAAGCACAACATTAAATGCAGATCCGGATAATAGTGTAACTTTCAATCTTCCTGACGGGATTCATTTGTATAACCAGACAAAAGGAACTAGTGGAGTCGGGAAGGAAACAGTGAAAGGTGGACAAACATTTTTTCTATGGGCA
Source organism: Neobacillus sp. (assembly GCA_029256785.1). Taxonomy (GTDB): domain Bacteria; phylum Bacillota; class Bacilli; order Bacillales; family Cytobacillaceae; genus Neobacillus. The sequence goes on along the minus strand of JAQSXG010000004.1, from coordinate 21,179 downwards.
GAGCTCAATTACAACAATAATTGGTCTAGTGGTGATGTATATGGATCGATGAAACCATTTCAAGCAATATTGACTGATGTTAGTAACAATAGTTTACAAAATTTAATGCGAGGAGGAACATGGGACGCCGATCCCCCTTTACCAGACGGAATTAGTGCAAACTTTTATCCTCGAACTGTACAAATGACGATTCATCACAAGGACCGTCAGACGAATGAAGAACTGGATACCGAAACAAAGACTGTAACGATCGGCACATATTATGAAGAACACAGTCGTGATGATTTTTGGCATAACGGAATTGATGAATTTGAGGACGGCGATCAGACGGCCAATGGTACGGTTCCTAGCAATAATTTTGATGTGACTTTTTGGTATCACACCAAATGGACGATCCATAAGCAGTATGTCGATACGCATGATGGTCACGTGATGTGGACAGAGGACGTCCCGAATGTGTGGGCCGGCCAGTGGTATGATGAATGGCCATCGACAGGGGAGTTCGATCGTGATGGTCATCATTACAAGGAAACAGGCAACAACCATTACACGGGCAATATGCCGCGGGGTGATCTGTGGATTCAGTATTACTATGATGAATACAATCACACGCGTGTAACATGGAAGAACCAATACCCAAACAATGATGTTTTCCAATACAAGGATGATTTGATAAAAGTTGGAGATCATTATTTCTATGATCAACCGGCCACCTTTACAATTTGGAATGGAGCAATCTTTGATCGAAATGATGGCAGTGTCTTTGATGGCAATCAGCCCAATTGGGACCAGGATCACACATTCCTATATCGCTTAAGACGTCATGTTGAAGTTAACTACTATGACAATCGGACCGGCCAGAAGATTAAAGAATCAAAGGAATATGATTTACACCAAGGTGATCATTGGGACGAGGATCATCCGAACATTACGACAAGCAAAGACGGCAGAGACTACACATATCGTTATGTGCGTGAAAGTGGTTCTGCAGAGCATGGGACAATAGGTACCGACAATGTTGTCATTAACTATTATTATGACATTCCATTGATCCAGGCCGGAGTTAAGAAGCTGCAAATTTACACAGCGCCAGCCGACGAAGGGCTGCCGGTTAAGGTCTATCTCGACAAAGCCAACAATTATGATTACGGGATTGGCGACATGGGCAGTAAGCAGATTAGCGTTTCTCTCTATCAGGGAGATACAAGATATGAAGAAAAACGTTATTCAGCCAAGGATTTGCCAACGTATCTAACCTTTAAGATTCCAAAAGATAAATTGTCGGTTAATGAGCACAAGCCGTACACCGTAAGACTGGAAAATTACGATACAAACGACTTTGACATAATCAGCAGCGAGCGAGAGCTGACAACAGACGGCTACACAAGTTCTGAGGATACTGTTGATTTATATGTGCAGACTGATCCGGATCACGAAGACGTGCAGCAACGCGTGGCAATGACTGAGGTGGAGGCGCGCCAGACGCCCGATCAGAAGTTTGAACATATTGATTACGGCGCACAACCGTTGCCAGCAAAGAAAACAGGCTATGGCGTTGAAACAAAAGCATTTCTTACCTATTGGTCAGATTTAGGCAGCGAGTATAACTATGCAACATCTGTAAATGATAATTCATTAACCTTTCAAGCTCCTGAATCGTTGCAGGATTCTTACCTTGACTATCCTGTAAAGGATGGAAAAGTAAATGTGTCAATGAAAAATTCGGACGATAATTCTTTTTTATCTGATGGAAGTTATTATCGATTGTACGGTTTTATATTTCCTCATGTGAACGTGGAAGATGTAACTGGAAAACTATTTACTGATAAACAGGTTGCTGATCATGATTCTCGAATAAAAAACACCATTTATGATGGGCATAATGAATTTTATACGCCTATTTGGCCAGCTAAAGGAGAGGACATTCCTAAAAATTATTCTGTTGATTATTTGTCAAATGACATAGGAGTTAACAAAGTTAAATTTAGGATTGATGATCAAATTAGAATATATGCGTATATGATTGGTTGGATGGGATCCCCCACTATAAAAGATGACAATATTGTTGTTAGTGGAGTGGATACACAAATAGGATTTACACAAGGTCTACCTTCTGGTTGGACTCAAAAAGATTTGGATTGGTTAAAAAGTAAATAAGAAAGTGAGAGTGGTGAATATGAGCTTGGTTGAAGGAAGTTTGATTGATTCTTCTGCAAACTTATATGTAAAAAAAGTTTTGGGTCATAGACCAGTGTTTGTTAGTGGGTTAACTGGCGTTGGAAAAACTTCATTCTGTATAAACCTTCTAATTCGTTACTTTTCAGAGAAAAGAGTAGCTGCAGCTGATCCATATGGTGAGATTTTCACTACAAAGAAGCCGATGAATGCACAGAACTACGATGTTAACAATCCTAGCTTTATGAGCTGTAATGCGGACATTTGGTACATCGATGAGTGTAATGGAGAGAATGCCGGCACGCTTGTGAAGATATTAACTGCTAAATATCCAGTTTTAACAACAATTATTGGATATGATGTAGATCATGCTGTTCAACACTTGCTTATGACTATGAAATATGCCAACCCGGTAATGAATCTAAGCAACTTGTATGAGATATTTAAAGTAGCTCGTCCTATTGTTATTCACTTAAAAAAAAGGAATGAGCAATTCTATATTGAAAAAATTGTTGAATACGGTGAGGAGAGACGAGAGATACATTTGATCTAGCAATAAAAAATAGAATGACAAAAATATATTAAGGGAACAGCCAATAAGCTGTTCCTTTTTATTTGATCTGTAAGGCCGAAAATCCATGAGAAGGGATGGATAACTATCAAAGTGATGTACTTGTGTTTCGTGGTCATCGGTATAGCAGTTTTCTTTATTGTGATGGGAGGAACATTTTCTACAACAAGTTATCACCATTTAGGAATAACGAAAACAATTAATACAACGGGAAAAAAGGCTATCTCACAGAATATAAACCTAAGATCACGGACAGATATGACAAAAACTGAACTAAATCAAAGTGGGTTTGAAAAAGATTTTGAAGAAATGTTTCCAAAGGATAGCAATGTAGTTCTTAAAAATATTAACTATAATTTCAGCTATTTAAAACATGGTGATGTTGTACTAGCCGTAAGGATTCAAGTTGGAGACGATCAGGGTAATAAGTATTCAAAAACTATCCGTCTTGATAATTTAGCATATTGAAAGGATTGATTCTATGGGAGTCTTAGACAGTGCTGTTGTTACCGAATTATTTGATTATCTAACTGAACAAAAGAAGTATGCGGAGGTTGTCTATAAGGCGTTTAAAAGTCCTGAAGCACGTGAGGTCTTAAAACAACTTATCCAAGAGGATGAACAGATTAAGAAATTTGAGCTGTCACAGGAACAGCTGGAATACGCAATGCAGGAAATGGTTGGATTGAAGTTTCTTGAACGGATCATGAAACGCTATCCAGATGTAACTGATATTTCCGGTAATGGAGACGACATAATTGTCGAAACTAACCAACTTAAAGAAATTTATGATGAACACATTAATAGTAGCCAGGTTGACGAAGTCATCCAACGTTTTGCGGATGCCGCTAAAAAAGAGTTTACGGAAAAAGAGCCAATTCTCGATGCACAGATTGGTTATTTTCGACTAAATGCAGTACACAAAAGCTTGTCGCCAAATGATACGTGTACTTTTTCTATTCGTGTTTCTCGACCAAAATTAGTATTAACAAATGAAAATTTCTCTGAATTGGCCGATCCTTATGTTTTTCCACTTCTTCAGGCAGCTGTTTTGACACGGTCCAATATTTTAATTGACGGTGAAACCGGAGTTGGAAAAACAGAATTACAGAAACTATTACTTGGAATGATTCCTTTTAAACAGAAAATCATTTATATCGAAGATGTTCCAGAAGGTCACGTTAAGCAGCTATATCCGAAAAATAAAGATATTTATAGCTGGTTGACATCCGAAAACACATCAATTACAGACTTAGTGAAGGCCTCGCTCAGAAATAATCCTCGATGGATCATAGTTTCTGAAGTTCGTGGATCAGAGGCATATGAAATGCTTCAGGGGGTACTATCTGGGCACAGTATTATTGGCACTCTTCACGCATTTAATCCTGAAGCAATTCCCTCTCGTTTCATTCATATGGCGAAGATGGGCTATAACTTGGAAGAAGCGTCACTTCGACAAGATATCTATGCCTATTTTCACTTTGGGATTCACCTTGAGAAAACCGAAATTAATGGAAAAACTGTACGCTTTATTGGAAAGATCATAGAATTTCACTCGGATGAGACAACCACAACTCTATATGAACGAAAAGAGGAAGATGGTAAATTTTACGGGTTCTTAGGTGAGCCTAGCGAGGACTTTCAAAAGAGAGTTAAAAAATTCCATGTTCCATATGAGTTTTTCCAAAATGAGGCTATATTATGAGCCGGAATAAGAAAAGAACCTGGAAAATTGATGAGATCGTTGCCTGGCGGTCTGCATACGGAGATAAAATTGCTGGAAAAGAAGTAGCTTGGGCTTTATTTAAGCCCTTCATTGTTTTATTCCTTATCTCCTATCTAATTTATTTTTATGTGCCAGTAAGTATTGTTTTTGGTCTAGTTGGTGTCTTTTATGGGTATCGAAAGTTAATGCCAAATTCAGCAAAACAATATTATGAATCCAAAGCATTACAGGAACGAAACAACTTTGTTAATAATGTTACCCAAATATTATTAAACAAAAAGCAAACAGTATTGGGAGCACTAGAATTGGTCCGTGATCGAATGCAGGGCGAATTTCGAGATGATGTAAGTAAACTTATTGTTCAAACATATGGAGCAAGTAATAACCGAAAACTTAGGGCATTTAACAGTTTTGAATCGAAATATACCAAGGATGTTTGGTTTGTTCATTATTGTAAACAACTCTTCTACGCAATGATTTATGGAAGAGCCGATGAAAAGTCAATAAAAGATCTGACTTATTTTCACAACATGATGATTACGAAACGTAATCAATACATTCAACGGAAAAAGTACCAAATGTGGGCCTATACGGTTATCACAATTGGTGCTTATCTTTTGCTTTGGTGGACGTTCACTCTTTTTGGTTGGGGTAATTACTTAAGGATCGATGGACATCATCCTGTGGGCTGGATTCTAAATGGTATATTCCTTCTGGCTCAAGGGTATTTACATGACCGTGTTTATATGAAACGCGCCACGGATAACAGTGTAACAGAGGTGGAGTTAGGTTGAGAAAAATTCGATTATCTTTAGTTGACGACACTCTCAAAGCAGCCATGAAAGACATGGAATATACCCAGAAACAAGTAAAGCAATTTACTCGGAAGAGAATATTACTTACATTTCTTGCTTTTTTCGTTGGCGTTTTACTGGGTTTACTTTACAAGTCTTTTAGTCTGCTTATGTTCGCGCCACTGATTGCATTAGCTGTTTGGTTTTTAAATCGACATCAGGTGTTATTAAAGCACAAATATTTAAAAGTTAAACGTCAGGTAGAGTTTGACCGCATGATGACATTGGCAATATCAGAATTACTCCAAAAAGAGACGACAATGAGCATTGTATTTCAGAGGATATATGACAACTTGCCTAGTGGTCCCCTTAAAGATTCTTTAAGTCTTTTTTTGATTGGATTAATAAAACGACCATTTTCAATTAAACCATTTGAAGAATTTGCAGAAAGGGCTAGTGGTACTGATTCTGCTAGCAACTTATTACACACATTATACGATTTTCAGCAAAATGCAAATGATACTGATGTAATCTATGAACTTGGGCATGAAAACCGTGTAACGGTTTTTAATGTCATTGATGATGTGATTCAGTTGAAACTGGATAAATTCATTGGGATCATCACTTCAAGTGGGGCATTGGTTATGATTCCTTTAATGACTTACTTGGTTTTAATGATGCTTGATATGTGGAAGGGTTTGCATTTTTGATTTGGGGGGAGAAGCTTGGAACACGGTATTAGTTTTTATTTGCTTTTAGGTCTTAGTGTTGTTGTGATTCTGGTTTTAGCTGGATGGAGTTACTACTCCATTGGTAATGATCAGACCAATGGCTTTCAAATGGCTGTTGATACCTCTATTGAAGAAAATGGAGGATTAACACCCGACGTTATGAACAAGTTAGAAACATTAAGCAAAGAAAAATATCATGGTAGATTTTCTGTAAAAAGTCTATCAGGCAATGATGTTAAACCATATGGAACACCTGTTAACTATGAATTAACCAATACTATTGAGTTTCCATTTTTTAATTTGCCATTTCACGCTAATACTTTTCCGGGATCATCTGTTTCGTTTGTTCGGGGCAGTTGAAAATATACAAAAATCTTTGAAAGGAGGTGAGACAATATGCCACAAAATATTGATCGCTATGTTTGGGCTGCAATTATTGTAGGCCTTGCTGCTGCGGCATACGAAGTGTTAAGAGTTTGGTTTCCGCAGGATTTGACTAATCTTCATAACTGGTGGACTTCAGTAATTCCTAGTGTAAGTGGATTTATTGGCTATTTTATCCATTAATTTCGCAGACGTCTGCGAATTTTATTTTTTGTCGGTCGTTTGGGGGCGCAACAATGGCAGCAAGGAGGCAGGAATTGACTTTCGAAGTTACGGCAGAGCAATTACACGATATCGAAAGGAAAAAATCTTTTCGATGGCGTGATTCGAGAAATGAGCATCTAGGTAAGAATGTAGGACGGGCCGGACGAGTGGTTAAAAACCATATGCCGGTCGTTTTTTATTGTCCTTCTATACAAGCAATGCGTTGTTATAAAGTTACAAGCTACATTCCGGGTGTTACAGATACATTACTTTATCTGATCTAAATATTGTTTATTAGGGGGTGATCTATTGGCGATTCTTTGGTGGGTCGCTGGTTAGTTTTACTTGTGGATCCAACAAAAATTTAGGAGGGTTTGGAATTATGAAAAAAGGAATTATTGCATTGCAGCATCACAAACTTTCAAAGAAGAAGATCTTTTTCCTAACAGGATTGGCTGTTCTAGCGTATGTCTTAGTTATAATTGCATTTCCACATGCGACTTTTGCAAAAGATGATTTAAAAATCAGCGTTAATAAAGCTAACACAGATTTCCAAAGTTTTGGAAAATCAATTTTTGCAGGTTTTGCTGGGACATCATTTATCTGCATTGGATTCGGATGGATTGGACCGCGCTTTATGAGAGAGTGGGCCAAAGGTCATATTTTTGCGACAATCACAGGTATTTTCTTCGTTGCATGTGGTGTCAGTGTAGCTCTATATGCAACTAATATATTTGGTGGCTAATAATGATTACCGTCAGTATTGATAAATCAGATATTGAGACAATCCGGCCAAAGACAGAATTATCCTTAAAGGAATTTAGTGAACATTGCAATGGAATTAAGGTTGTTCATACTGTCGAGTTCAATTTACTTGATCCTTCTACAAAAGACCCTTTTTTCCATACTACGTTTGTTACCGGTCAAAGTGAAACAGTAGTGGATCTGCTTGTACGATTATTCAACCATTACAACAAGCAGAAAAGAATATCAAAACAAGAATATGAAACAGTTATGCAATGGTTTGAAGACTCAGAGGTAATGCCCTCTGGGCCTTCTTCTTTTATTAGGAAAAAAACAAAGAAGAGACATGAAAAGGGCCCACCTATTTATTTACATGTGGAGGTAATAAGTAATTATCTCCTAAAAATTGTGAAGGGAATAGTGCACTATGCATGGATCTTCTTGATTTATATTGGGACTTCACTGAAGAAACTATATCAGTTTATAAGAGAGAAATTCAAAAAACATGCAGCTCTAAAACAAACGAAACATGAACGGCTCGGGGATACACAATCCAATCAGGATGAACAGGAAATAAGCGATAGTCAAGTGCCTTATGAAAATAGTTCTCTATCAACGGAGAGTATTGGTGATCAGTTGTCGTCGGATTCATCAGCTGAGGGAACGGCTCTACCTAATGACTCCATCAATGAAATTGTATCAAAAACGATGGGGCTTGTTGGTGAACGCATTGATCAACGACTTAGTTTCTATGAAACACAATTGGAGTTAAAAAACCTTGAGATAAAACGTAATAACAAGGAACACGAGGATTTTAAGAAAAAGGAAAGGAAAAAGCAGGCTATCTTGCTTAAACAGCTGCAAGGTCGTCATAAATCGTCGGATCGTTTCAGGCCTTCCATTGGCTTATTTCGAGGGATATTTACTTTAGTTTCCCTATATGCCATTGCTTTTTTTCTTGTGGCAACCTTTAAATTCAAAGTTCCGACCTGGTTTTATGTTCCATCGCACTTATTGAGTTCGTTGGTCAAAGTTGCTCTCCATAAACATTTCTAAAGGAGGAAGGAATCTTGGGAAAAAGCAAATATAGCAAGAAAGAAATTAAGGCAACTGAAAGCTTGCTTAGGACCTATTTCGAAGCCAACCTGGAAAACCCGGATGACCGTTTGCATGAAATTCTGCTGGAATATTGTAAAAAAGAATGCATCTACATGGAACAGCTTCCGGTTTTAAAGAAGTTAAGTCTAGCGAATAAGAAAATCGCTGAACTTGAAAAACCAAAGTCAACGCTTGACGGAGGTGGTTCTTCACATGCTCTTGAAGCGACGAATCAAACGGCGATGGAAACTCAATAAGTCCGGACAATGGAGGGATAACCGTTATTCGTCGTATCGTAATTTACCCGACTTACTCGCGCGTAACAAGCTGATTGTTCCAGCTGCGATAGCAGTGGAACTGATTGTTTTGGTTGTCTTGCAGATGGTTTACAGTTTTGTCATGGCGACGTTGGATATCTTGAGAACATCGATACACGGAATCAACGAAAGTTATGAAAGTTTGTTTTCTCATAACTTCTGGACATTTTCGCTTTATTTTAACCATCCGAAAATAAGTCTTGTGCTTATTCTGGTTTCACTACTGTATATTGGGCGCTTTGCATTTCTTCTTCATCGTTCCTATTATGCTCTTGAAGATCGCTTTACGGCTGGGACAAGCCGTTTTGCTGATCGGGACGAACTACTTGAGCAGTATCCCTTAATGCCAGCGGATATGTCCATCCCCTTTGATGATACGCCAGGTCTTCCAATCGCTCATTTTTCATATGAAGAGGTTGAGCGTTTGACTGATAGCGAAAGAAAAGAAGATCTGATTCCAGGGGCAAAAGGCCATGTACGATTTCTGGATGATAGCCAGGAAGAAAAAACAGAAGCAAATAATGCAATTCAGAAGAAGAATGATTTTTTAATTTCGATTGCACAGGAAGTGACGAATGTCTGCATCATCGGAATTACGAGATCAGGGAAAAAGGTATTTTCCGTTGGGCCGATTCTTGATTCTTTTTCTAGACCTAGAAGCATTGAAAAACGGGCGAGTTTTATCATTAGTGATCCTAAAGGAGAGCTAATCCAAGAAAATTATCAGCTATTGAAGAAACGTGGATATAAAATTAAGGTCTTAAATTTGATGCACACCTATCAATCCACGCCGTATAATCCCTTTGCTGGACCCATCAAGGACTATGCGCGCTGGATGAATAAAGAGTTAAGTTTAATCGAGCGAAATGAGGCGCTGGATAGTGCTGAAAAAGCGATTATGAATATCGCTTTTACTTTTTACGAAAATCCAGAAGCCAAAAATCCAATGTGGGGAGACAATGCTCAGCTGCTTTTTACAGCCATTGCAATGATATTGATCGAGCATTGTATTAGCAGAAAACAGACGGAACGGGTTGCCCTTTATTCTATGGCCATGACGCTAGAAAACATGAGTGGTGAGCGTATCTATCGCTGGGATCACCCATTTTTAAAGAAGTACACCACAAATGAAGATGAACTAAAGGACATGTATGTTAAGTACAAAGGATTGAGTACACTAGATGTTCTCTTTGACATGCTGCCTTTAAGTCATCCAGCACGGGCACTTTATGGTGGGATCAAGTTGGTTGGTGCTGCAAAGGAGACCATTGGAGGAATTGGTACCCATGTTTTCTCTGGGCTAAAAACGTATATTCAACCAGGAATTGCCACGTTAATGGCCCGTAATGACTTTGATTTTGATGAAATGGGTTATGGGGATCAGCCGGTTGCAACGTTTATGATTATTCCAGATCAAGATAAAAGCAATCATAAGCTGGCCACATTTTTTATTGAACAAAGTTATAAGAGACTGGTTGATTTAGCTTTTGATGCACCAGGTCAAAAGTGCAAACGGCCAGTTATTTATCTTTTAGATGAATTTGGTAATTTGCCACCACTAAATGATATTCAGAGTAAGTTGACGGCTGGTCTTGGACGAAACATACGCTTCTTTCTTATTCTACAGAGTTTTTCACAACTGAGAATATATCCAGAAGGAACTGACGATACGATTTTATCGAACTGTGGCTACACCTTTCTAATCAAGACTCCATCAAAATCAACAACCGAATTAATTAGTGAGCGATTAGGAAAGAGGGCTGTTCTGGACATCAATCGATCGGGAAAATGGTTTTCGATTAACAAGGATGAAACAGAAATGGTAAAAACTGTTGAATTAATGACAGTCACCGAATTGGAACAGATGCAATTTAGCGAAAACGTTATATTGCGAATCATGAAAAATGAAGATTTGAAAAAGAATTTGATTACTGCGTATCCCATATTAAATCAAGGGTCAGCACGTTTTCATCCTTATTACCATTACATTCCTCAAGACTTCACAGAGTGGAAAGACATTCCTGAAGCTCACAGTGGTGCTCATCGAGAACTCGAATTAGGTAGTCTACTAGTTGATTTAGAGCCACCTGAGTACAAGGAACAGGGGTTAAAAAAGGAGGAAGAATCCCAAGCTGCTGATGAGCCGGATAAAGAAAATGTTTCTTCTCCCGTCGTTCACAAACAGAGGACACGCCAAGAACGTATCCGGCTTCGAATACTCCATGACATTGTACCTGAAAAACTGGCCAAGCAAAATCCAGGTTCCTTTTTTTACACTACAGAAGCGATTGAACGACTGGCAATGGCCATAAGGAAAAATTGCGCAGAACGAGGATTTGCCGAGCAAGCCGTTTCCTTGCTCTCGGGAGAGACCAGTATTGAAGACTTCTTCTCTCTCATCGTGGCAATTGAAGAACCCAAGGGATTTAAGAAAATAGCTGATATTCTTCAAGCGTCAAGAAAGGAGGTTGTGGAGAAAAGTGCAACGTAAGAAAAGATGGCCACATTTTTTTATGGGTGGATTCATTGTTTTGATTTTGAGTCTGTCTGTTGCCGGAGCTGCTTATGCTTTTGATGTTCCAAGTAACAACTCACAGATTATCTCTTTCTTGAACAAATTTTCTTCTATCCTACATCCAGTGAATTATATGTATTATTCACTTCGACAATTTGGCTGGGCGCTCATTACAACGCTTGGCTTTTTTATTGATCAATTAAGTAAGGGATTTACGCAACTGGCCACCATGGACCCATTCTTTAACTCTCCTGCAGCTATTGCAGTATTTAATAGCATGAAACCTTTTAGAGGTCCGATAATGGGTTCTGTACTGGTGGGGATTGGTCTATTCATGATCATGGGCTTTCGGCTTAAAGGTGGAGAAATCCTGAGAAACTTCACCGTGATGATCCTAATTGTTTTGGCGCTTCCTTTTCTTATGGATAAGATGTGGATCATGGCTTCTGCCTATCTGAAAGATGGAGCACATATGGATCAGGTTGGCTCTCAAGTCATCCTAAGTAATGTATCTGACCTTTATTACTATGCGAAGGATGATTTTAAGACGACTAAACCTTCTAAGACTTTAGGCGCAACCGATGTTAGTCAAATTGATATTACTGAGATTGCTGATCCTGATACTGTAAAAGATCTGGCTAACAAAAAAGGCAAGTACATTGATTACAAAATTGAATCGGTAGTCAACTCCAACGGGAGTATAAAACAGGTTGCCGTCCAGAAGGGGGGCATACAAAGTTTCTTTAAAATGTTTGCCTCGATTACTGGAGACTATTACTATCGTTATACTTGGCATCCTTGGATCATGCTTTTTACTCTTGGTGCGAATGGTCTTGTGTTATTTTTAGCTATGTTTAAGCTTGGAGGCTTAGGTTTTGATCTTATGTTTAATAAGATCTTTCTCTTAGTTGTCTCGTTTTTTGACTTTAGCATGAGTAAGTTTCGTAGGTTGATGGAGAATATATTTGCATCAATAGGGGCAGTCATGGCGATCTCTTGTATTATGACGCTCTTCACGCTTTATTCTGCATTTTTAAATAGTGCCCACATTGGAGCTATTCCACGTACAATAGCTCTTTTGGCTGGCGCTTATGCAGCAATTAACGGCCCTGATTCTGTCGTTCGCGTTCTAGGTGTCGATGCCGGTGTAAAATCCGGATGGCAGCTTATTGGTGGAGCGCTTGGCGTTAAGAAAGCCGCAGAAATGGGAGGTAAATTTCTAAAGAAAGGAGGTAACATGCTATCTGCTGTTGCTGGGGCTGTAGCCGGTGCTTCCGGTTTTGGGCAAAAGAAGTCCCAGACGAGTGGAGATGGCTTACTTCATGGAAAAAATGGATTGATGAATGATACATCTAATTCGTCAGTTGACCCAAGTGCATCAATTGAAGGTGATACTGCATCACCGGTTTATGGTGATACTTCTGGAGGAGATCAAAGGGGACGCAATGCAAATCAACCTGAGAAGGGTAATAACACAAATGAAAGGCCAGAATCCCCACTCAATAATAATGAAAGCTCTAAAAACGAAAAAACAGATACTGCTAACCAAGAGCAAGGGAAATCAGTAAATGATGCAGACATGGGAAAAGGGGATCTTGGCCAAAGTGGAGCGACATCAGAGAAAAAGCCGTTTGATGACAATAAAAATCATGATGGGAAACCAAATAGTCCAATTTCCGGAAACACGACTGATCAAAGCAATGGTAAGAAGCCAAACTCGGGCCAAAGTACTCCTTTAAACAGTTCTGAGAAGAAAGAGGGATCCCCTGTCTACGCTGATCAAAAGAAAGGGAATACTTCTGCAAATAAAAAGGTCTCTCCAAATGGCGCAGGAAAGACTAATGAATCTCCTATTAATGGAAGTCAGAAGAATGGTAATGATTCTACACAACCGAAACAGCCAACTGACCAAAAAGTTCAAAGTCCTGTATCCGGAACGGCAAAGAGCGAGAATAACCAAGGAGAGAGTACTGGAAGCACTAAACCTTCTTCAGCAAATACTGGAGAATCTGTATCGTCACCAATCTCTAGTGGTGAGCCCTCTTTAAGTGATGGTGGTGCAGAGTCATTTGGTAATGAAGTTGCTGCTTCTATGTCAGATACAGGATCTAGTTCACCGGAAGGAATGATTCATACTACCACTGCGTCGCCTATAGGCGAACCTGATACAAGTGGATCGGGAGTCATTGAAGGTGCGAGCACTGGAAACGATTCTTCAGCGAAACAAGGATCAGCGTTTGATTTACCTTCAACACACCAAGACCCAAACCATACACACGGTGCTGGAGGGAAAGAGAACACTTCGGATAATCGACTTAATATTAATCCGATGGAATTTGAGCCAGGACAAGCTCGCTCAGCGTTCAAGCACCCTGTTCGCGATGTGATGAAAAAGTATGTCAAAAATAAAGTCCAAAACAGTAGCGTTTCAAAGAACTTCAATAAAGGATCTGAATTTGGCAAGAAGGTAAAAGAAGCAAGAGATTTTAATGATGCAGTTAGGAAAGGAGAGAAAAAATGATGAATGATCAAATTTTCGACATTCCTAAACAATTGCGTGTAAAGATTCTATACAAAGGTATATTTGCTTTTTGGCATTTTGGATTGTTGATTGGCTATGCCACCTTAATCATGTACACACAAGATTATATACCTTTAGTTTGGCGAGTACCGACCTACGTTAGTGGGGCAATATTTATTTTCTTTTGGATCTTACCTTCCGGACAAAATCCTGGAAAGTTGAAAATACAAACCTTATATTTTCTACTCATTCGTGATCGCACAGTGTATCATCCAATTTCACTGAAAAGGAAGATAGATGATCTTTCTCTTGATCAGTTTAAGCAAGGAAGGAGGTAATAACGATTGTTTATTGATGACATAGCTGAACGGAAGAAAGAGGAAGAAAAACAAGCCAAACAACGTAAAGACGTTGATGATACCAATGAAACTGAGCTCGGCAGCCAAAAGAAATTAAAACTGCGTTATAAGCAAAAGAAAGTTAAATTTTCGAAAGTGGTTAAAGTTCATCCAGTAAGAGGATTTAAAAATGAACATTGTATTCAGTTAAAAAATGGATTTACGGATTATTTCGAGATAAAAGGATTAAATCTTGAAAGCTTGCAAGATACGGAGAAAGTGAGTGCAATTCTCGCTTACTCCTTTTTTTTAAGGAAGTATCATGAGGATTTCAAACTCATTTTTATGAGTTTCCCGGCCAATACAAGAAAACAAATTGAATTGGTTACCAAAAAAATAAAGACCACTAATGATCCTTTGCTCTATGACGCCCAAGTTGAACGGCGTAATGAATTAACGACGATTCAAAAATCTTTATTACATCAAGAGTTTTACGTTCAGATCTTCGGAAAAACAGAAAAGAAACTTGATGAAAATCGCCGTTTATTACTGAGCTGCTCGCGAAAAGAGTTTGACATCATTGAACTACCAGCCGTCAAGAAATTACAGATCCTGTACAAATTAGGGAATTTAAACTCTGATTATATGGAGTTTGACGATGAAAATCGTGACTGGCAATCGGGATTCAATAAGGATGGCTATGATGAGGAAGTATTGGGTTATATTCAACCTCAAGGTGGGTTTGGTTTTAGTGAGCGCTGCATGCGTAAAGGAGATGGCTTTGAGGCTTGCCTTCACATGATCGGTTATCCTAGAAAGCCTTTGCCTTTTTGGGCCAACGGTATTTTCAATCGAAATGACTTGGTTACAATCGTTGACGTTCATAACATTAGCAAAGAGAGTCTGCTACCTGATCTAGACAAAAGTGTGGAAGAGCAAGAAGCGCGTTTTGATGAAGCGACGAAGTCAAGTCAAAGAGAAAAAGCAAGATCTGAGCTTCAATCGTTACTCGATCTGATTCGCGATGTGATTAGAGATGATGAGTGTGGTAAAGAGTTCCACACACGTATGTATCTCTACGCGCCTGCCCTTGACGATTTAGAGAAGAAGGTTATTAGCCTACAAAAGGAGCTTACGCCACTTACTTTTAATTCTCGAATATTTCTATCAGAAGCAAAGTATGAGTGGCTAGCTCTATTCACGTCCTATTCTGAGCAGAAAATGTTAATGAGGAGAACAGGACAGGAAATTAAGGCCCTGTCACTTGCTGGTGGGTATCCATTCGATTTTTCACAGCTGATTGATCCACGAGGTCTTTATATGGGGTACACCGACTCAAAAGGTGTCGTTGTGCTTGATATGACACATAAAGATGCACAGCGCCTCAGCTATAATTACTCGCTTTTTGGAACAATGGGTTCTGGTAAATCATCAACGCTTAAAAAAATCGCTGATTTTACTAACAGTATGGGAAATAACTGTTTTATCTTCGCGGTCAGCGCTGAATTTAATCGGTTTTGTCGCCAACGTGGTGGAACCACTATGAATATGAGTGGATCCGATGGAACAGTTAATCCCTGGCAGCCCTTTGCAACGGTTGTTGATGATGATACGAATGAAATTGACGAATATGGGAGTTTCATGGCGTGGAAAGATGCATTAAAGACGAATTATCTGTTTCTTGCCGGCGAGGTCGGAGAAACCAAAGAGGATATAGAATTCATTTCTTTAGCTGGTAAATTTTATGACAGTTTGGGATTCGATATGTCCCAAATTACGCAATATCCGAATGACGCTTATCCGACTTACTCAGATTTCTTACATTGGTTAGTTGAAAATTTTTATACACCAGAAGGTGAATTTAAAGAAGAGGTTAACAGTTTTCAGGCAAAGCGTATTGATCGAATTCGGCTTGCCGTAGAGAACATTGTTTCGACCTATTCACGGCTCTTTGATCAAAAAACATCTTTGCCGAATCTCGATACGATAAAGTTTGGCGTCTTTAACCTAGAGAGTTTATTAAAGCAAAGGAAAAATGTGTTCAACGCTCAGTTGTTTTCAGTCTTTAATATGGTTTGGGATCATGCTATTAAGGTCGGACACTTGCAGAAAAAGGCCTACGATCTTGGTGAGATCGATCTTTCGGATGTCGTTTATACCAACATCATATGGGACGAATTCCACAACACTGTTAAATCCGGGAATTTGATTGTTCTAGAAGCACTTGATCGATTGGAACGTGAAGGTCGTAAATATTTCTGCCAAGTTGGGCTTGCAAGTCAGAATTTTGACGATGTATTGCCTCAAAATGTGACGGGAGAAATCGAAAAGATCTTAACAGCTATTTTTGGTAATACCACCTATAAGTTTATTATGAAACAGACTCCAGAAGCTACAGATCGTATTGCTCGAGCTTTTAAATCGCAATTGAGCAATGCGGAGCTTGATTTGATTCCTCGCTTGCCAGTGGGTAAAACCATTCTGAATATCGCTGGTTATGGCAATATTCATTTTTGGGTTGAATTAACTAATAGTGAGAAAGCAATATTTGATGGGGGTGCGTGATGTGCGCATCCCTTTTGTATGGAAGATTCGAATTGCTCTATTGAGTTTTTCAGTGGCACTTCTCCTTTTTTCTGCTGTTGCTTTTGTGAATACGATTATCATCGCAGTTACAGGTTATCAAGCACAGCAACAAGATACGGGTGAAGAAATTGACCAAGGCAATGTATCAGCAAAGGTTATGAGATTTAAAGATGCAATAGCGAAAGAAATGAAAAAGCAAAATTTTGATCAATCCTGGTTGCCGGTTTTGCTTGCTCATGTTCAGGTGGAAAGTGGGGGAGATGCTGAACATACTCCAGACATCTTTCAAGCTTCAGAGTATGCGCGTGGTTCAAATCACAGGAACGAGTTAACCACCTCTGAGAGTATTCATTACGGCGTTGCATGTATGAAAAGCGCGGCAAATGCATTATCAAAAGTCGCTGGACATAAATTGTCCGCAAGAGATGTAGGAGACGTTAATCTCACATCCGATTACTACAATTTTTCTTCACTGGCAGTGTGGATGAAGCGCAATGGTGTAAAGAAGTGGACGCTGCAGAACCATACGGATTTCTATCATTGGGCTGCGTCTTTAGGATCCGGGAGTGGTGACTTTAACTATTATAAAAAGATTCTTAAATACTACGATCCGGAAACAGGTACATTGGGAGGCGTTGTAGAGAGTGTGAGCGCTGCTGCCAAAAAAGCCATTAGCATCGCATTGGAGCAACGAGGAAAGCCCTACCTATGGGGACAAACTGGTCCAAACGCCTTTGATTGTTCAGGATTGGTTATTTATGCCTTTAGAAAAGCAGGATTTGTTATCGCAGGAAGGCCCACAACAAAAACAATGTATGCCGGCAATAGTAATTTCGCACGCATCAAAAAATCACAGATAAAAGCTGGAGATTTAGTATTGTTTAATCTTCACGGATCCGTGGATCATGTAGGAATCTATATGGGTAATAATCAGATGATCAATGCTGAAACTGATGAAAATCCATTAGATAAACAAATTGAAATCGCCAATATTGGTCCGGGCAGCTATTGGGCTAAGCACTTAGTTGGTTACTCAAGGGTAAATAATTAAAGAAGGTGATTAAGTGAAAAATAAGTTGACGATTCCTCTATTGATTGTTATCTGTTTTGGTCTTTTCTTGTGGTCGGTTTATTCTAGTTTCGAACTATCTGATACTCAAAAAAAAGTAGAAAAGCAGAATCGTACTATTCAACATTTGAATAAGGTAAAGAAGTCGCGATTAACAGCAGTACCGATTCAGGGAGAAACAAAGACGCAACCTTATGAACCATCACATGTAAAAGTTGAAGACCGTTTAGAAAAACAAATTGAAAAAGATCGTGTGTTAACCAACAATTTTTTTAATAGCTTATATACTTACACAAATAAAACGTTTCCTCAGCGCTATAAGAAAGCGAGTCGTTATTGTACGAACAGTGTTCTAATGAATCTTATTGGTACCGGCTCAGGAAATGATGGTGACGTGAAGGGTGGAGGGCAGCCACCTTCACTTGTTAAAAATTCGAGTAAAAGTAAAGAACAAGTTGTGATGAAGGTCGAACATGCTGACCTTTATATTAATACAAGCAACCTCAATATAACCACCGGGTTAGTAAAGGTGGTATACGATCTTTGGATCAATAACGAGTTGAGTGGCGAATCAACATCATGGTATAACATTTCAATTGATACCCAACAAAATAAAATAAATAAGCTGTCTCTTGTTGAACTAGATGGTTAAGGAGAGGGTTAGATTGGACGAAAAAAGAAAATCTCCTAAGAAAACAATTTATGTCACAAAAAATATTGAATCATTCATGGAAAGCTATGCCTATGAGGGGGAGTCAATGGGAAAAGTCTTTAACAGAGTATGTCTTGAATATCCGACTTTGTTAAAAAAAGCAAAAGCCAACGACGAGCTGAACTATGAACTACGAACCATGAGGAAGATGCTGAACGAATTGCTTAGTCAACATCGGATTTTTCTGGACGTGCTAAATACGACTATACATGATGATGATTACGCCACGCTCTTTTCGGTTGAAGAAAATCCGGAAGATATTATTCTTCAGGCTATTGAGGAAGAGAAAAGAAGAAATAAGAAAAGCTGGGTGAAAACGCACAATCAGTTGCACGCCCCTGGTTTTTCTGAATGAGTAATTCTCCAGGCATATTTTACAACACGCAGTTTGTTACGCCATATCAGGCTAAAAAAAGTGGGAACCCTTTCTCGAAATTTCTTGGCTACCAAGATCGAGAGGAAGCCATTAAAGATCAAAATCGTCAGATATCCATGTTTATAGATTATCAGGACAATCCCTTAAAATCAAAGGGGCTGATGGGGATGGATGGACATTACCTTTCTGATAATGAACGGAGTGAATACACAGCACGATATGATATAGCTGAAAAGAATGGAACAGTGCTTTGGCAGGATTTGTTTTCTTTTGATAATGATTGGCTTGAGCATCACGGTTTGTATAATCCGGATACGAAAAAATATGATGAACGACGGTTAGTTGAGGCAATTAAATCAACAATGGAACTGGTGATCCAACGTGAAAAGCTGCAGCAACCTCTATTTGCCATGGCTTTCCATAGGAATACACAACACTTGCATTGCCATGTTTCGATGGTCGAAGAGAATCCTTCAAGACCCATAATAGACGTTCGCTATGTTGACGAGACAACAATGCGAGACTATTGGGTAAAAGAGCCATCAGGTTTTCGAAAGCCTAGTACGGTAAGTCGAGCAGAAAGTCACTTTGCAAGTCAGCTTTTACAATTTCAGAAACCA
Organism: Neobacillus sp.; assembly: GCA_029256785.1. GTDB lineage: Bacteria > Bacillota > Bacilli > Bacillales > Cytobacillaceae > Neobacillus. Next base: position 1,698 of record JAQSXG010000004.1, on the reverse strand, counting down.
TTAAAAGAGATTACTGATATTATTCGACAGTCTATTGTTGCTAGTACCAAAGAAAAAGGAGTGGTATTCAACCCAAAATATGAACAGGCAGTGCTTGATTTGTACCGTTGTCTGCCTAATCAGAGAAGAATGTGGCTCTATGGGTATGCAAAGAACCAGAAATTCAAACAACCATTAGATCGGCTAATTAGGCTCTATTTGTCCACAAATCATATGGACGATTGCAAAAGATTAAATGAACTTTTGACATGGCTTGACAAGGAATATAAGAATACCTACCGTAAAGCCCCAGGGCGCCCTGAGACGGAAGAAAAAAACGGAATCGTCTTTACCAATGCGGACAAAAACAAAGCCTACACGAAGCCTCCAGAGTCTTATAAAGAAAATAAAATTGATGACCTATTTAGAAGATTGGGCAATGCTCTATTAACTGAGTTGCGTGATTTTGATCGAGAGATGAGAAAAAAAGGTATTAAGGATCCCAAGGAATTACTCAAAGTGAGAAACAGTGATAATCAAAGTATGAGTAGGGCAGAAAAAGACGAACAGCACGATCATGTATTCCAAGAGGATCCTAATCCTGAAGAAAAAAAGAACACTACTCAAGGTAATCAAAACGATGAAACAAGGCATGAGCAAAATGGAGATACTTCCAGAAAAGATAAGAATCCTAATAGTTCCGGATCCGAAAAAGAAAAAGGTAAGCAAAATCATAATACTGGATCTGAGAAGCAAAAGGAATCTTCTTATCGGCAACAATTTGACAGTATCAGTAATGGTAATGAAGAGAAGGCAAGGTTTATACGTAGTTCTACTTTTAATCCGGATCTCTACAGAAAAAAGTATGAAACAAATCGGCTAATACGTAAAATTGATCGTGCCATGATGAATGATTTCAAAAAGTGGAAGAATGAGCTTGAATATGAAAGAATGCAACAGGAAATAGACTATAAAATCAAATACGAACAATAAGCCTTACCTTATTTCTCCAGGTAAGGCCCTTTCTTTAAGGAGGTGGTCGTCAAAGGAGTCATGATGACGATGGAAGTTACTACTTTATCGGTGAAAAAATTTTGAAGAGGTGTATAAAAATGCAATATGTCGTAAAAAAGAATATCGTTTTGAAAGTTACGGTTGCCTTTTTGGCAGCCGTTCTATTATTTCTTGGCACTCATGGGATTACCCATGCAGCTGATCTCTCAGCAACAACCACAGCAACGGTAGCAATAAACGGTGGCCCTCAGACTATTTCCACGAATGGGGCAGTCACATTACCGGCTGTTCCTCTTAATGGGGACCAACAATCCACCACGGTATCTCTGCCGAACATCAATCTGACAGATGCCACAGGAACGGGTGCTGGATGGCACGTAACCGTATCTTCGCCTGCGGTTACTGCCGGAACTAAGACATTAAGCACTGGCTTATTGAAAATCAGCCCAGTAGCCAGCGTAACTAAAGATGATCCGACATCATCATCAGTTCCTACTGTTTCCACGACAGCGGATAAACTCGTGGATAGTGGGGCTGTTACCTTACTAAGTGCTGCGGCTGGAAACGGAATGGGTTCTTATATCGCTGATCAGAGCAATCTGACTCTAAGTGTACCGGCAAACACTTATGCAGGAACCTACACAACGACATTAACCTATTCACTCGTCACAGCACCATAAGCAGCACTGTCACACGTAGTAGCAG
>JAQSXG010000196.1 GCA_029256785.1 Neobacillus sp. | reverse complement strand
CCCCTCTTTGCTGTCTCCCTATTGTCCTAGAAATTATGGTAAGATAGGAATAGGTAAATATATCTAGTTTCAGCAAAATTAGGAGAGAGTGCTAATGATTACGCCATATATTCAATTATTTCTTTTCACATTTATTATTGCAATCCTTGCAAATTATTTTCGCTTTAAGGGGAATGGCCGGCTTAATAAGTGGATTCTTCTTTTGTCTAGTCTTATTTTGGTAGCGATAGATGGTATCTTATTTGATTTTTTACATATAAAATGGCTCGTACTAGTCTTTATCGGAACAGCTGTCATATGTTTTCGCGCCTATGGTGGCTTAGTCAGTACTTTTATTGCATGGGGTATTATTATTTTTCTTACAAATGAAAGCGATTTATTTCTTCTGGTGAGTTATTTGCTTTTTGCAATGATTGTTTTCTTAGGTGAAAGTTATGTTCGTAAGATGAAAATGGAAAGTGATCGTTGGCTGAGTAACCTTATTGGAAATTCCAAACAATTAAACGTCTTTAAAGAGATAAGTTTTTCCATGCAGCAAACGCTTGATTTGCAAAAAATACTACAAAGAATTCTAACATCTGTGACTGCTGGTCATGGGTTAGGTTTTAATCGGGCTATGATTCTGCTTATTAATGAAGATGGAACAAAATTAAATGGAATTATGGGTACAGGTCCGATGACGGCTGAAGAGGGCTATGCGACATGGGATAATATTACCAAAAAGAGATATAAACTGGTGGACTTAATTGAAATAAAGGAAATGGAAAAGTCTACGGATCCTTTACTAAATGAAGTGGTGAAAAGACTAGAAGTTTCATTAGATGAGGATAATTTCCTGTGTAAAACATTGGAGAGTGGACATCCCCTTCATATTAGAGAAATGGATCAAGAGGATCGGGCATTGCAGCTGTTTATCCAGCAATTTAATATGAACGAACTGGTTGTCTTTCCCTTAATTAACCTTGGAATTAAGGTTGGCGTTCTCATTATAGATAACCCTGTCAATAAAAGACCTATTACGGCTGATGGCATTGATAGTGTTCTTCCACTTGCGAACCAGGCAGCTATCGCGATTCACCATTCCCGTCTATACACGAAAATTGAAGATATGGCTCTAAAGGATGGATTAACAGGGTTATTTAATCAAAGGGCATTTCAAACATTCCTGGCAGAGCACTTACCAAAAAATAGTCAAGATCAACTGTCTCTCATTCTTTTAGATATCGACTTCTTCAAACATTTTAATGATACAAATGGGCATCTACTTGGTAATGACGTGTTAATTCAACTAGCTGAGGTGATACGAAACGCTATACAAGAGGACCACTTAGCCTTTAGATTTGGTGGAGAAGAATTTGTCATTCTACTTCCTAATACAGATAAAGAGATGGCTGCTACGATTGCAGAGAAAATAAGGGGTAATGTAGAAAAAACAGCCTTTCCATCTGGAGAAAATCAACCACATGGTCGTCTTACAATAAGTCTAGGGGTTGCATCAACTGCTGGGTTCAAATTAGCGACCGCGCATAATCTTGTAGATGAGGCAGATAAGGCACTTTATAAGGCAAAGGAAGCCGGGAAAAATAAAGTTGTAACATCGGAGGACTAAAGAAATCATGACTGTATTTTACACTTTTATTATTTTTGCACTGATTTTCATTTTCATCATTGTATTTAGTAGCCGTTTTTTTTACTTTTTGGAATTGAAGACGTTCACTAAAAGGTTATCGAATACTCTTCACATTGATATTTTAAGATTAGACTGTTCCTTTGAACAAATGGTTTATTTCCTTTCACTCCCAAGTAATTTACCAATAATAAAAAATGTAAAACCAGAAGAGTTAACCATTGAATTTGATTATACATCCCTCATTTTCCCGCGGTTGTCGGGAATTAAAATATATATTAAGACAAATAAGGAGAAAATGGTCCTTGCCTACTTGCCAACTAAAGACTTTCGCCTACCGACACTTGATCAAATGTTAGAACAAGGGAAAATAGATGAGGGTGATTATCTTAAAATCAGTACCTACAAGCTAATACATCAGACAACATTGAAAGAAATAACGGGTGAGGTTTTTAAACAACTGCAGGTTGGTAGTTTGTGAGACAGATCATTTTATGAAAAAATCGGTGGAGCCGTAACGAAGAAAGGTTAGGAGATTCCCCCGATTACAGTGGAGAGCCCCTAACCTTTCTTACTATCTAGAAATGTGCAAAAGAATCGTTCAATTGGTTCTTAATAATGTGTCTTTTCTAGCGCAAGTTTAATACCAAATCCTATTAGTATCGTGCCTGTGATTCCTTCGATGATGGTTTGGGTTTTAGGCTTTTTCATAAAGGCACTGATTTGATTGATTAACAGGACATAGAGGAAAAACCATACAGCCGTCAACACCGTATAAGTGAACCCCATAATAAGAAACGGTAGAAAGGTGTTGCTTCCAGCGTCCACGAATTGTGGTAGAAAGGTTAGGAAAAAGACTGCCACTTTGGGATTAAGGAGATTTGTTAGGAAACCCTGTTTGAAACAAGAAGTGTTCATAAACTGGGTTTTAGTGTTCAACTCCTGGCTTACTGCTTCTTTGGTTTTCTTCAGCGACCATAATGTTTTAACCCCAAGATATAGTAAATAAATAGCCCCAACGTATTTGAAGATGGAGAATAATAATGCTGATTTTACAATGATGGCTGAGAGTCCTAATACCGCAGCGGAAGTGTGAATAAGTAGGGCACAACAGGTGCCTAACGCGGTTTGGAGACCCCTGTTTCTTCCGACTGTGACAGTGTTTTTCATAGCAATGGCTGTGTCGGGGCCAGGTAAAATAATGAGCAGTATACACATCAGGGCAAACAGGTAAAAGTTTTCCATCCTGATTCTCCTTTCTTCTGATTCAGAGCGTTCCTCGTTTGTGATTCTTACATTGTATTATATATAAGTTTTATTATTAATTGAATAGTAAAATACCCTAGAGGTCATTTGTCAATATTGTTAAATATATACAAATATTAACATTTTTCGGTATACTAAGAGTTAGTGTATAAGAGAAGAAAGTTATCGAGAAAGAGTACTTTATCAAGGGATAATAAACGTCATTATTTTTATAAAAAAAGATGAGGGTGTCTACATGAAAGTAACCTATCAAATGATTGATAAACAATTGAGAGTGAAGGGGTTTCTCTATGATTTATTGACCCGTTCATCGAGTGAGGAGAACTTTATCAAAGCGATGGAAAGTCGAAAAAAACAAATGAAGCGGTATGTCGGTAAGGATGCCGATGGTTTGGCTTGCAGCGAGGAGTGGATTGCTCGTGCGGATGGGTCGAAAATACGGGTCCGGATCTATAAACCACTTAACCCAAAGCCGAATTTGCCGGGTGTCCTTTGGCTGCATGGCGGCGGATATGCGATGGGCGTTCCTGAATTGTTTGCTGACACATATAAACGGTTGATAGAGGCGAGCGACTGTGTGGTTGTGGCGCCTGATTATCGGCTTTCCATTGAAGAACCCTATCCGGCCGCGCTAGATGACAGTTATGACACGCTTTTATGGATGAAAAATCATGCCAAGGAACTGGGAATCAGAGACGATCAGCTCATGGTTGGTGGGGAAAGTGCCGGTGGTGGATTAACGGCTGCGCTCACGCTTTATGCAAGGGATAAGGGAGAGGTCAAGATCTCCTTTCAAATGCCGTTGTATCCAATGATCGATGACAGAATGATCACGGAATCATCCATTAATAACAATGCACCGCTTTGGAACTCGGATTCGAATCGATGGGCTTGGAAGCTGTATCTTGGTGAGTTCTTCGGCAATGCTGTCCCTGCCTATGCGGCGGCTGCCAGGGCAACTGAGTACCAAGGCCTGCCACCAACCGTCACATTTGTTGGCGATTTGGAGCCCTTTAGAGATGAGACCATTCAGTACGTTAGGAAGTTAAGAGAAGCGGGAGTTTCCGTGGATTTTGAAATGTATAAAGGTTGTTATCATGGCTTTGATATAATCAATCCCAAGGCAGAGGTAAGCAAAAAGGCGACTTCGTTTTTTATCGGGGCTTTTGTGTATGCGGTGGAACATTATTTTGCTGAGCAGTGATGACGGAGGGGACGGTTCAGGTTGCTTTTTTGAACCGGTAGGACCATCCCCTTGCCTCTTATAAATCCTTTTTCAAATAGTAATGCTTATGTTCTCTGCCTACATTATCCAGGGTTCCAAATACTTTATAACCATGCTTTTCATAAAATTCTAATGCTTGAAAGCTCAAAGTATCTAATTTTATAAAATCGCATTGTTTCTCAGATGCTATTTCTTCTATGGCTACTAATAATTTCGTTCCATATCCACTTTTTCTAATTTCTTCGTCTAAATATAAACTATAAATCTCCAACCAATTCCAACAAATTGCACCGATTATTCCGCCACGGACAAGGCCGTTCTCATCCTTAATGGTTAAAACTATTTCTTCGTATCGATCTCCCAAATCCTTTGGAAAATGCTTTACATTATAATGAAAAAGTCCGTCATTAATATACTTTTTAGCCTTACTATCTATCTCTCTTGTAATATGAAAACTCATCATGATTCCCCCTTATCTTGCCTAATGAATTTTTCTTCCTTCTAACCATTGTAAATGTAGTAAAAAAACCTCCTAATTGTATCATAACTATTTCTCTTTCATGTTTCGATTTTCCTTTTTAAAACCTTGGACCTGTACTGGTCATTTGTTGGCCATTTTTCAAAATAGAATGTCAGATAGAAAATGTGTGGATGGGAAACAATACTATTTAACAAATAATAAGGAGGCAAAATCTATTGGATCTTGAAAAATTGGAACAACTGGGTGATGAATTACGTGGAGTGGGGCATAGAAGAAGAAAATTGGTAGAGCAAGTTTATCAAGAAATTAAGGAAGGCGACCAAGATACATCTAAGGAATTATACCAGGAATTAAGTGAGGTTTCGGATAAGGCAATCGGAATCATCGAAGAACAAAAGCAAATTTTTGATGAAGAGGTTAGGCGGTTATAAAAGTTACTACTTGAAAATGAAGGAGGTCCTAAATTCGGGACCTTTTTTCCATTTCGCCTTAAGGATAGTGGTATCTCAATTTATCTATTTGTACAAACCCTCATCCTGAAAAAAAGTTTTTGGATAGGCGTATCTTTTTTTAATCTTTGTACGTTTATATTATAAAGGGATGCGCAATAGGAGGGATTGCATTGGAAAAGGTACTTATTCTTGGGGCAAGCGGGCTGGTAGGAAGAGCGTTAATCAATGAGCTTAAAGCGGATTTTGACCTGTATGGAACATTCTCATCTTCACCATTGACGAGTCTTTCAGAAGGTAAATCGTTCAGATTAGAAGTGCAGCAAATTGAAATAATGAGGCAGTTAATCGGTTCGATAAAACCAGACATTGTTATTTCCTTCCTACGAGGAAATTTTGATGACCAGCTTCAGTTTCATAAAGAGTTAGCTTTGGAATTGCGGAATAGCCAAAGTCGTCTATATTTCTTTTCTACTACAAATGTTTTTGATGGTGACTTTACAAAACCCCATACTGAAACAGATACACCTATCTCCGAATCTGATTATGGGAAATTTAAAATCGAATGTGAAAAGATGCTGAAAGAAATCTTAGATGACCGAGCGATGATCATCCGAATCCCAGCGATATGGGGGAAAAGCTCCCCAAGATGGAACAGGGTTTTAGAAACCATAAACGAGAATAAAAGGATTGAGCTGTACAGTAATTTAGTCTACAGCAATCTTTTAGATGTACAGTTAGCCCGACAGTTACGGTACATTATCGAAAATACGCTAAAGGGAACCTTTCATTTAACTTCTGAGGATTTGATAAACGAGGGGCAATTCTTTGAAGAGATGATTGGAAGGCTTGCATGTGAGAAGGAGCTTCTGCAATTTAGCTTGTTCCAAGGTAATGAGAACACACATTATTTTGCATTAAAATCAACTCGGAAAGACTTGCCTGACCGGTTGCAAATGACGAATAGGGATATTATTTCTTACCTTCTGGGATCATTTTGACCGGGGGTGGTTCTTTACAGGAGGGAACTGGACCATAATTAATTTTTTCACACCAACTCACCTTAAGTGAATAAGATGCCTATATGTTTTAGCATTTTAAATGAGGGTGAGGAAAATGAATGGTTTCATATATGGATTACGCATCTCCATCAACGCAATTCACTTTTGATTTAAATAAAAGCACATTGTTCAAAAAAGACGACAATAACTTGATCAATGTAGTAGGGATTAATCAGTTAAATACACTTGAAAATGTGTCATTACTGGATATTTTCCTAAGTAGAGATAATGTCATTGAACCACATTATCACCAAAATGCAGCAGAACTGATTTATTGTATTTCAGGAGCTTTAACCGTATCGATTCTAAATCCTTTTACAAAACAAATACTTAATTACCCGATTACACCCGGGCAGGTGGCAAATGTTCCGCAGGGATGGTGGCATTATGAAGTAGCCACGGTAGATGATACGCATCTTTTAGCCATTTTTAATGCTCCAACACCAGAGGTTATTTTAGGATCGGATATATTAAAATTCACCCCTGCAAACATCATGGCGCATACGTATTGCCTTGATGAAGACCAGTGGAAACAAGCGATTGCACCTGTCAAACCTAACACATTTATTGGTCCGACCCGTGATTGCAACAGAGGAACGGACGAAGAAACACCTTATCAAGAATTAAATCACCCACCACTTCCAGGGCCAAGGGGACGGTTTTAGTGGAATGTTTATGGTGCTAGAGGGACATTACTTCTGGCACTTTTTGCTGTCTTTTCTCATTCGTAGCTTCCCATATACCTGGACAGATGGAACAAACATCGACACATATTTTTATAGGAACTGTTTATCCATCGTGCTGTTTGTCATTTTAAATAAACGTTTGATTGGTATCAAACCATGCCGGTTTTTGATGGGTTTTAGTTTTTATACATTTATATTGTAGTAAGTTATCGAAAGCTGCACCTAGTCTTCGACAAAAATTTCCTGAGAAATCATGGATGAGTTCGTTTAATAAAAGGCTTTTGGTCATATTTAATCAAACGTTTAGTTAACGAATTTTTTGTTAATCAAACGTTTAATTAGATTGGCTGTTTTTATTGGTGTAAAGGGGTTTGTTTTGTTTTGGAGGAGAGAAGGTTGTCGAGAAGTGTTTTTGTAAAAAGGGGTGAAAAATGGGCAGCAGGTTCTACTAAAAAAAAGCTACGAGAGCATCCCCCGTAGCCTACAATCGTTTTGTCATAAATACCTGTTTCGTTGAAACTGTAAATCCTATTTCTTTTAGTGAGTCGACTAACACGATATTTTTAAGCGGAATATTCACGGTGATTCGTTTATGCTGTGCTTCAATTGGGTGGAATACTTGCTTTAAACCAGTTAGGATAATTTGCTTCTGATCATCTCGGTCATGAACAGCCATACCTTGGTACAAGACTGTTCCGAGTTGCTGGCCACTTTTATCTAGAATTCTTCGATATAAAAAGTACCCCACATTCTTGTTATCGGCTGGGTCCGAAAGGGTGAGCAGCTCAGCATCTTTGATATTGAACCATTCCGTTTGCCACGGTTTGATGGCTGTATTGTATATGTCCAATGAAAGGACATCGTGAGCGCAACCTTTTTTATATGAAAAGTGATGGGGAGTTTCTTCAAAGGCTAATTCTTGATTATGGTTCATCCATAATAGGGAATCGGCGATTTCGTAGCCCATCTTTTTATATAGCTCGATTGCCGGAGTGTTCTCGCTAATCGCTTCTAGTGTAGCGACTTCCACGCCTTCCGCTCGATATATCTTATCAGCTGTTTCGACTAGAAATTTGCCCACGCCTTTTTTGCGGTATTCCGGAATTACGGCCGTCCCACCATTCCAAGCGATTTTGACACCATTCATTTCCTGTATACCATTTAGAAGGATACCTACAGGTTTATTTTTATCGTACGCAACAATCGACCTCGTTATAGAGAGATTTTCTTTAACAATTTTCCCCATAAACGTTTCAAGAGTCATCGCTACATCTAC
>JAQSXG010000195.1 GCA_029256785.1 Neobacillus sp. | reverse complement strand
AAAATTTTTCGAATTTTCATCCCAGACAATAGTCTTCCATTCCCCCAGTTCATGCTGATCAGTAAGATCAGATGCTCTTAAGAATCGGTCCGAACGGTATGTGTTATTCTTTTTATTCAAAATGACTAGAAAAGGTAAGTCTGTGTATTGCTTGGCATATTCCATAAAGTACGGGGTTTCTTTATCAACATAGAATTCTTTTAAAATGACATGTGTCATCGCCATAGCAAGGGCACCGTCAGTTCCAGCTTTTGCCGGTAACCAGATATCAGCAAACTTGTCATATTCCGCGTAGTCTGGGCTTACTCCTACTACCTTTGTACCGTTGTAGCGTGATTCAATCATAAAGTGGGCATCAGGTGTTCTCGTCTGTGGGATATTCGTCCCCCAAATGATAAAGTACTTGGTATTATACCAATCACCACTTTCAGGAACATCCGTTTGATCTCCCCAAACCTGTGGTGAAGCGGGCGGAAGATCTGCGTACCAATCATAAAAACTTAAGATGGTACCGCCAATTAAAGACAAGAATCTTGTACCGCCAGAATAACTAACCATTGACATAGCAGGTATAGGACTAAAACCAACGATTCGATCCGGTCCATATTTTTTAATCGTATAGATAGAAGCGGCTGAAATCATTTGACAAATGTCTTTCCAATTTCCGCGCACAAATCCGCCTCTTCCTCTTGCCTTCACATATTGTTCGCGTTTTTTTGGATCAGTGACAATATTTTCCCAGGCTTGGACAGGATTATCAGCTTTTTCTAGCTCTTCCTTCCATAAAGCATAGAGATCACCGCGAACATACGGATACTTCACTCTAGTGGGGCTGTATGTATACCATGAAAAGCTGGCACCGCGAGGACAGCCTCTTGGCTCATAATCTGGGAAATCATCACCAGTAGAAGGGTAATCTGTTTGCTGGGTTTCCCATGTGATAATTCCATCTTTCACATGGATTTTCCAACTACATGACCCTGTACAGTTCACTCCATGTGTGGAACGAACAATTTTATCATGACCCCAGCGGTTGCGATAAATAGCTTCAGAATCACGCGAACGGGGGTTTTCCTCTGTCCAGCCATCGTTAATACGCTCACCGCGAACTAAATGCTTTAGTGAATGAAGCAGGCTGTTTTTCTTCTTTTCCATCTACGTCATCCCCTTCCTTCTAATAAATCTCCTAATGGGTTAAAATCCTCTCCCAATAATCGAAAAGAATTTTCTCCTTCCTGAAACTCTTTTATAAAGACATCCCAGTTTAATGCATTAGCTGCGGCTAAAATATGACGCTGCAGGGTATTCATATCATCAATTTGATAAATTCGCTCAATTAATTCGCCGGGAATATTCCCAAATCTCATCTGCAGGACAGCGATTAAATCTTCTCTGTCATCAACTAGCAAAGTTTCGGATTCAAATGAAAACATTGTTTAAACCAACTTCCTTTATAATTTAATCATCTTATAGTAGTCGGAAATTAACATCGACTTACATTTTTCAGCTGCTTCTTCAAAAAATCGTAAAACTGCTTCATCAGGGTTTGCTGCTTGCTCAAGACTAATATGTGTTGTTTCTGACTGAGAGAAATTAGCAGAAAACCTTAATGTAAGATCAAATCCATTTTCCTTTTTCAATACTGTACCTTGGACATCATATGGGTGGATATTAAAAGTTGAGAAGGTTTCACACATTTTCTTATACAGTGTAGGTGCAGCAAAACGTAACAACTTCTCCTCTAATGGCTTTTTTTCACTCATCATAATCCCCCTTCCACTATTTCCCTGAATTTCCTTCATTATGTTTCGTTATTAGTCAAAAGTTTATTCATTTCATCCTCATTATGAATTTCATCGATAATAACCAGACTATCAAATAAGCTAATCATCCGATAATCAGCCTTTTGCGTTTGCAATCTTTCTTTCATGTCTTCCACGATTCGCCTCATTAGGTCATGATCGCGTGTAAGCTGGTTTACAAGTTTCTCTAATGCTGGTTTTTCCTCAACCATTTCCTTATATAACCCTTCTTCTTCTGCCTCGGCGTGCTTTAATGTCCGTGTTTCCCAGTGTTCGATGGCAATTTCCGCAACCTGCAATGCTTTTTCGTGTTCACCATCTTCTAAGCATTTTTGATATAAATTTCTTAACTCTATTGCTTCATTTAATGCTGCTTCATGAATAGATGAATGTGATTCCGTTTTTTTTAGACTTGGTCCTGACATACAAGATACCTCTTTTCAAATAAATTTGGATGAGTCTTGTTGGATACCTCATAAGCCTATCCAAAAACGGGTCCAATAAACTTCGTTGAAATGAAGAAAAAAGAAAATTTTGGAACAAAATTGCGAAAAAAAAAGAGCTGTAATTAAATCTCAGCTCTTTAACATTGTTTTTATTCAGTAATAATTATTGGTCCGTTTTTTGTGATAATCATTGTGTGTTCGTATTGTGCTACGAAGCTTTGTTCTGTGATAAAGGTCCAACCATCATCGGTTTGGAAGACTTCTTCATCATGTGTGGAGATAAATGGTTCAAAGGCGATAACCATCCCGTCCCTTAGTAAACCATAATCTGAGATTTCATTATAATTATAGATATGGTTCGGTGATTCATGAATAGAGCGTCCGATACCGTGACCTGTAAGGTTTTTTATAACCGTTAGCCCGTGCTTTCGAGCTGTTTGGTGGACGATTTTACCCATTCCACTGATTTTTGCACCTGGTTTTGCTTTTGCTAGTCCTGCTTCAAATGCCTCTTTGGCCACTTCACAAATTTTCTTTAGAACTTCGTCACCTTCTCCAACTACTATAGAAACACCTGTATCTGCGAAATAACCATTTTTGGACCCAGAAACATCTATGTTCACTAAGTCTCCTTCTTGAATAACACGTTTTCCAGGAATACCGTGGGCCACTTCTTCGTTGACACTAATACATGTATATCCAGGAAAATCGTATTCTCCTTTCGGTGCGGAAACTGCTCCCGCTTTTTCGAAAAGCTCTCCAGCCATTTCATCCAGTTCTTTTGTTGTAACTCCTGGTTTTGCATTTTGTACTAACACGTCTCTAATGGACGCAACAATCTTGCCTATTTCCTTTAAAGCATTAATATCCTCTTCTGTCTTTACGATCATTAGTCATTCCCACCCATAAAAATTTTTATTCTTAATTAACTTTACTAATAGATTGTACATTGAAATGAGGTTTAAATAAACCCAAACGCAACCTTATTAAAAGTCCCCATTTTATTATTCTTTAATTTTCAATCCAATTAATCGGGCAAATCCAATCGCCTGTTCTTCTGATACAATGCATCCTGCTAAATCTGCTATAGATACGTTTAACTGATTAAAGGTGCATGTACTTATATCAACTCCGGAAAGTTTCGTTCCTTCAAAGTTTGCTTCATTTAAATCGCAGGCAGTATACATGATTTTATTAAATTTGCACTCAAAAAAGTCTACATTCCGAAGGGAACAGGAATGAAACTTGACCTGCTTTAATTTCGCATATCCAAAGGAACATAAATTTGCGTTGCAATTCTCAAAAGAGACATTGCCTAGGGATGCATCAGAAAGATTTAGACCAAGGATTTTAGATTCTTTAAATTCCACCCTATGGATGCTTCCACCACTAAAATCCGTATTGGACAGGTCACATCTGTCAAAGATAACATCGGTCAAATCAATATTTTTAAATGAAACATCTACAAATGTAACGTTTTTAAAAACAACCTGATCGAACCTTATTCTATTAATATCTTCACCTATTATGGAGCAATCTTGAATGATCGACATTTCAAAGTAAGGCTCGTCCATCACTTGAAAATCCACAGTAGTTAACTCTTGGGGAATTTTAGGTTGTTGGATCTTTACTGTATTAGCCATTGTATCGCACCTTTGCGTTTTTTATTAACTTGCTTTTAATTAGGATAACATAGGCATTATCTTTATGTAATGAATGACATGAAAAAAGCCCTCTTTTACGAGGACTATTTAATATTAATATGGGTATCCCCCATAATAAGGATAAGGGTATGGTGCAGGGTATGGATATGGATATGGGTATGGGTATGCTCCATACGAAGGTGAGGTCAATGCACCTGCCGTTAGTCCTCCCAGTAATCCTCCAACAAATGGTGCTCCTCCACCACCATAGAATCCACCATGTCCATGATAACCGCCATGGTGATGATGATGCCCACCACCGCCGTGATGTCCTCCACCTCCATGGTGACCTCCGCCCCCGTGAAATCCGCCGTGCAAACGTAATTTCATCATATTTTTTTAAACCTCCTTCAAAAAAAATCTATCCTCCATTACCATATGCAGGGTAGATGTCCTAGGAATGGGCATATTTCAAAAATTCGTTTTCTCTGTTTAACCCACTAACTAATAAATTTTACTAATGTTATAATATAAAAAATAACGAACGAGGTTTAGTTATGAAAAAAACAATATATATATCTAGTATCCTATCCATTATAGGTTTTCTGTTATTATCTCCTGTATTCATCAAATTACTTACATATCTTCATCCACTTGTCCTGTTAGTGGTGCTTTTTGGACTAGTCTTTATTATTTTTTACATAGTCCTCCTTATTCGAAAACAAACACTAAATCTTAACTTTTCCATATTTCTCATACTTATCGTTCTCTACTCATTGTCCCTTTTAATTTTATTGTTTTTCCGCCCCAGTGACCAAAGCTATAATTCAATAAATCTTGTTCCGTTTTCAACGATTTCCCTTTACCTTTCCGGTGAGGTCAATAGTTTAGTTTCGTTTTATAATTTGGCTGCTAATATAGGTTTATTTTTACCGTTTGGAATTTACTTACTCGTTAAAAGATTTACCACATGGAAATTAATGATTTTTCCAATTGTAGGCATATCTATGATTGAAATACTCCAATTTCTTACCCAACGGGGTAGCTTAGATATCGATGACCTTATATTAAATACATTAGGAGTTTATATAGGTTATCTACTATTTCCTTTATTTAATCGTGTAATTACAGTCAAATTGTAACTCACTGCGGAAAAAGAGCCAATATCTGTGATTATGTCAGATACTCGCTCATTTTTAGTGTTATTTTTTATTTCTGCTGCTAATATCTATCGGATAAATTCACTTCAGAGGTTTCAATTCTCCTTTTCGTAAGATAGCTTCAAATTCTTCGATACATAAAGGCTTGCTATAAAGGTATCCTTGAACATTTGTACATTCATGTTCACAGAGGAATTTAAGTTCTTCAATTGTCTCGACACCCTCTGCTATAACATCAAGATTAAGGTGATGAGCAAGTTTTACCATCGCTGATGTAATTCCTGCATTTTCGGATTCACAAGAGATATTTCGAACAAACAGCTGGTCAATTTTAATTCCATCAATTTTAAAAGCCTTTAAATAGGCGAAAGAAGAATAACCTGTACCAAAATCATCAATATATATCTTAATTCCTAATTCCTTTAATTCATGTAAGGTTTGAATAACAAACTCTTCATTTTTTATCAATGAATTCTCTGTAATTTCAATTTCGAGGAGGTTCCCTTCCAAATTAAATTCAGTTAAGATTTTTCTTACGTTTTCAGTAAAGTCCTTTTGTAAAAACCGTTGCGCACTAATATTAATACTAATTGGGATTAAAGGAATCTCTTGTTCTTTCCAAATAACTAATTGCTCACAGACTCTTCTTTTGACCCACTGACCAATGGGAATAATAAGACCTGTTTCTTCTGCGAGAGGGATAAATTCAGCTGGTGAAACCAAACCAAGTGTTGGGTGGTTCCAACGGATGAGTGCCTCTGCTCCTACTATCTTTCCAGTTAACCCATTTACCCTTGGTTGAAAATGAACAATGAATTCCTGATTAATTAATGCTTTTCGTAAATCTCTTTCTAATATAAATGATTGATAATTCCTTGAATTCATTGAACTAGAATAGGTTTGTAATGTGTTACGTCCCTGGTCCTTTGCCTTGTAAAGTGCAATATCAGCATGCTTCATTAAATCAACTACATTCTCTCCATCGTTAGGAAACAGGCTGATTCCAATACTAACAGTGACATAAAGTTCGTAACCCTCAATAAAAAATGGTGCCTGTAGCCTATCAATCAGTGATTGAGCATAGGAAACAGAACATTCTTCACTTATTATTTCTGAACAAAGAACCATAAACTCATCTCCGCCCATACGAGCAATAGAGTTTCCTTGAGTAAGACCATCCTTTAATCTTAATGCCACTTGTTCCAGTAACCGATCACCAATGTAATGGCCCAAGGTGTCATTGATCCGTTTAAAACGATCTAAATCTAAATACATGACCGCGAGCTTTTGTTTAGTTTTCTTAGCAGTCTCCAGTGCCTCACGAAGTTTTTTCTCAAAACCCCTTCTGTTCGATAGCTTTGTCAATTCATCATGATAGGCTAAATAAGCATTTAATTCCTGCTTCTTTTTTTCTTCTGTAATATCTTTGCCAATGGAAAAGATCCCTTTAATTTGCTTATCAATAATAATCGGGAGATAGGTAACACTTAAATAGAGGTTTTCTCCATTTTTTTGGGTAGCCTGTACCTCGAAAGTCTGTGATTCTCCCTTTAAGGCTTTTTCAAAATGTAATTGATGAAAGACAAGTTCAGTTTCTAATAGTGTTGTATTTTTTAATGATTTATTTTGGATATTGTCCAAAGAATAGCCTAAAAGTGCTTCTACCTTCGGATTCATATTAACAATTTTACCATTGGTATCAAAGGTAAGAACATAATCCTGGCTATGTTCGAAAAGGGATTGATATAATATCTGATTTTCTTGAAGCTGTTTTTGGGTGTTTCGCATTTCAGTAATATCATGTACTGATCCTACAAGTTCAACAACCTTTTCATTCTCCAATATAGGCGAAACATCAACATAGATTAGTCTTTCACTAAGCTCTATCTCGTAATTTATTCGTATCCCAGTATATGCCTTTTCATATTGAGCATGTTTATAACTGGCAATATCTTTTGGAAATATATCAAAAGGCGTTTTATTCCTAAGTTTTTCAGAATATAAACCTAATCGCTCCATTAGCTTACCCTCAGCCATTGTATAGATTAAGTTACCATTAACATCTTTTATCATTTTAAACATGCCATTTTCTAGACTCTTAACTGTTAGAATAAAGTCATTCTTTAATGCCTCTTGTAATTTAACCTCTATTGCTTTTTGTTCAGTAATATCAACTCGGATCGAAATATAACGGTATGGTTTCCCTTTATCATCCAAAAAAGGAACAATGGTTGTATGTACCCAATAAAAGCTTCCATCCTTTGCTTTATTTAGGATTTCACCTTTCCATACCTTTCCTGAGAGAATACACCTCCACATATCTCTATAGAACTCATTAGAATGGTAACCAGATTTAAGAATTCGATGATTTTGGCCGACGAGCTCTTCTTCCGAGTATAGGGAAAGGTCACAAAACTTTTTGTTTACGAATTCTATTTTTCCGGTGTGGTCTGTTATAGCAATAATTGTTGATTCGTCAAATGCAATTGTTAATTCAGAAAGTTCTTTCTTCATCGTATCTTGTAGCTGATGTTTCATAAAGGGAATTCCTCCAAGGGCCGAATCAAATAAATCTAAAGATGATCTCATTCATTATTTCTAAATTACTTTTCGTATTTCGACATTGTTTTTATATTTTACCCCAAATATCTTTATATTTAAATAAGGTTTATAGGATAATACAAACCCAAAATAGTTATAAAAAAAGAATCCACCTACTTGTGAATTCTTTCTATCTATTGTGATCCATTTAAACAAATACCAGTAACAACCATAGATATAAGCTGAGTAAAGTAAAAATTAGAGTTGGTGGTATGACTAGTATGGTCACTTTTATATAATCTAACCATGTTATCCTAATATGATTTTTCTTTAGAATATCCATCCATAATAGTGTTGCAAGCGTTCCAATCGGTAGAATTAATGCTCCGATATCACTGCCGATAATATTGGCTAAATATACTGTCTTCATTAGGAGTGGATCCAGACCCATTTCCGTTAAAGCGAGAGTAGATACCATTAATGCAGGATGATTGTTAAAGAGGTTGGACAAAAATGC
>JAQSXG010000194.1 GCA_029256785.1 Neobacillus sp. | reverse complement strand
TGGAAATGATTTAATGGAATGGTACAGTCAAAGTGGAGGACCATGGGTTAAAGATAATTTACTTATGGTTGAGCAGGCAATTATTGAGGGAATTGTGAGTAATGAAAAGCAGGTGATAAAGGAGTGGCTAATGGAGTGCAATCACAAATAAGAAAAGACTTGCTTGATGCCTTCACAAATGCTGGAGATACCTACTTATCTGGGCAATATTTAGCCGAATTAGTTGGGTGCTCAAGAACAGCCATTTGGAAGCATATAGAAGAATTACGAAAAGAAGGCTTTGAGTTAGAAGCGGTAAGGAGGAAAGGTTACCGAATTTTGAAAACTCCTGAAAAAATAACTGCTGATGAAATAAGACTAGGCTTAACTACTAATTTCATAGGCAAGGATATTCATTATGAAGAGAGTGTTGAGTCGACCCAGAGAATTGCTCACCGTTTAGCATATGAGAATGTACCTGAAGGAACAGTTGTGATTGCCGAAGAACAACTAGCTGGAAGAGGACGCATGGATCGTAAATGGCATTCTCCAAAGTATACAGGGATTTGGATGAGTATCATCCTCAGACCCAATATACCATTGGTTAAGGCACCTCAACTGACGCTTTTAGCTGCGGTTGCGATTGTACAAGCAATCGAGGAGCATACTGACGTAAATCCAGGGATTAAATGGCCAAATGATATCCTGATTAATGGAAAAAAGGTAACTGGTATTCTAACTGAGCTTCAAGCAGAGGCGGATCGAATAAACTCAATTATTATTGGAATCGGTATGAATGTTAACCAGGGAATCGAAGATTTTCCCATCGATATACAGGAACTTGCGACCTCGCTGTTTATTGAAAATGGTAAAATATGTTCACGTGCAGACATTATCAAAGCAATCTTTATGAACTTGGAAAAATTGTACTTACTATACTTGGATCAGGGCTTTCTCCCAATCAAGCTTTTATGGGAAAGCTACGCCATTAGTATTGGAAAGTCAATTAAAGCTAGAACCCTACTTGATACCATTGTCGGTAAGGCGTTAGGCATTACCGACGAGGGTGTGTTAAAAATCGAAGACGAACAAGGTGTAATTCATCACGTTTATTCAGCAGATATTGAAATATAAGTAGTTATGCAGGATTTGTTGTAACAATACTCTTGCGCTTTACAGCATTTTTTTTTATAATTCCACTAATGGGCGGTATCGATGAGAGCTGCACCAATTTTTTAAAAAAACTAAAAAGGTTTCTGCCTAGATCCGTAGAACGGACAGGGACAGAGGGATAGAACACGTTAATGAGTAATTTAGATCCTCTCTGCTTTTGAGTTGGGTCTTTTTATTTGCTCAAATTTGTTTTAATCCACTCTCCCTATTTACAAGGAGGGAATGTTGATGAAGCAAACGACTGACTTTTTGAAAATGAAAGAAAGTAAGGAAAAAATTGTCATGTTGACAGCGTATGATTATCCGTCTGCAAAACAAGCAGAGCAGGGGGGAGTCGACTTAATTTTAGTTGGTGATTCTCTTGGAATGGTCGTACTAGGATATGATTCAACCGTTCCAGTTACAATGGAAGATATGATTCATCACACAAAAGCAGTAAAACGAGGAGCAAAAAATACATTTATTATTGTAGACATGCCTTTTTTAACCTACCATTTATCGATAAAAGATACATTAGTTAATGCAGGACGACTAATTCAAGAAACCGGTGCCAACGCGGTAAAAGTAGAAGGTGCTGATGATGTAATAGAAAAGATATCGGCTTTAACTAGGGCGGGTATTCCTGTTTGTGCCCATCTTGGATTAACGCCACAATCTGTTGGGGTTTTAGGTGGATACAAGGTTCAAGGGAAGGATTCACAGGCAGCACTTAAATTAATTGAAGATGCGAAAAAGTGCGAGGAAGCAGGAGCGTTCGCCATTGTCCTAGAGTGTGTACCGAAGCAGCTTGCTGATGAAGTATCTAAATCTATATCAATTCCCGTAATAGGTATTGGTGCGGGAATCGATGTGGATGGACAGGTACTTGTTTACCACGACATATTAGGTTATGGAGTCGAGAGAGTCCCGAAGTTTGTTAAGCAATATTACTCCTTAAATCCATTTATCTTGGAATCCATACAGTCGTATGTTCAGGACGTTAAGGCGAATCAGTTTCCTGAAGAAAAGCATTCTTTTACCATGAAAGAACGTGAACTTAGCGGGCTTTATGGAGGATTAAAATGAAAGTAATTACAAGCATTCGCGAGATCCAATCAATCGCCAAACAAACGAAGGCAGCATCCCTTTCGATAGGATTTGTACCAACAATGGGTTTTCTACATGAAGGTCACTTAACACTACTAAAAAAAGCAAGACAAGAAAATGATATCGTTATCTTGAGTATTTTTGTCAATCCGTTACAGTTTGGACCGACTGAGGATTTTTCAACTTACCCTAGGGATTTTGGAAGAGACTGTGCACTAGCTGAATGTGAAAAAGTAGATTACCTGTTTCATCCATCTGCAGCAGAAATGTATCCAGTTGACCCTTCGTTAAAAGTAGTCGTTCAGGATCGTACAGATGTTCTTTGCGGTAAATCACGGCCTGGCCATTTTGACGGTGTGGCTACGGTTTTAACAAAGTTATTTAATATGGTTATTCCGACAAGAGCATATTTTGGATTAAAGGATGCGCAGCAGGTAGCCGTTGTAGAAGGATTAATCTCTGATTTTAATTTTCCTATTGAGTTAGTTCCAGTGGATATTGTCCGTGAAGAGGATGGGCTTGCAAAAAGCTCTCGTAATATCAATTTACTTCCTGAGGAGAGGAATCAAGCTACTGTTCTCTACAGGAGCTTAAATGCAGCAAGGGAAACCATTGAAAAAGGTGAGCAAAACCCGAAGAAAATCATTTCTTTGATAAAAGAAATAATCTCTTCAGAAACGAATGGTCAGATTGATTACGTAGAAATTCTGACATACCCTGAACTTAAACCCCTGGTAAATCTAGAAAATACCATAATCATTGCATTAGCGGTAAAATTTACAAAAGTCCGCTTGATTGATAATTTAATTTTAGAAATATAGACAATTAGATTACAGGATATTAGAGGAGGAACAACGTACAATGTTTCGTCACATGATGAATGGAAAAATCCATCGGGCCACTGTAACAGAAGCTAATTTAAATTATGTTGGCAGTATTACCATTGATGAGGATCTATTAGATGCAGTTGGTATGTTAGCAAATGAAAAAGTCCAAATTGTTAATAATAACAACGGTGCCCGTCTTGAAACTTATATTATTCCAGGTGAGAGAGGGAGCGGTGTGATTTGTTTGAACGGAGCCGCTGCCCGTCTTGTTCAAAAAGGGGATATCGTTATTATTATTTCTTATGCTCTTGTCTCAGAAGAAAAGGCTGCAGCACATAAGCCAAAAGTGGCAATAATGGGTGAGAACAACTGTATTAAAGAATTGATTCGCGCTGAACCAGCATTGACAATCATGTAAAATTATCCCCGATTATCGGGGATTTTTCTTTTTTATAGGTAATCTACTATAATGAGTTTATGGTATGCTTAGTGATACCGTTTTTATTGAAGGCTTGAGGTGTAAAAAATGTTAAATAAATTTGTCGTCATAGACTTGGAAACTACAGGTAATAACCCTAAAAAAGGGGATAGAATTATACAATTTGCTGCAGTAGTGATTGAAGACGGCGTAATCACAGATAGATTCTCATCTCTTATTAATCCTAACCGTTCCATTCCTGAATTTATCGAAGAATTAACAGGTTTAAACGATGAAATGGTAAAGGATGCACCATTATTTTCTGAAATAGCCTCCAAGGTCGATAACATGATGGAAGGAGCCTATTTTGTTGCCCATAATGTCTTATTTGATTTATCCTTTCTACAGGAAGAATTAATCCAAGCAGGATATGAAGGCTTTTATGGTTCTGTACTAGATACTGTAGAGATGGCTAGATTCTTATATCCGACTGCTGATGGATACAAGCTGTCTGATTTAGCAGAAAGGGAGAACCTTGCTCACGATCGTCCACATCAGGCTGACAGTGATGCAGAGGTAACGGCGGAACTTTTACTCATTCTTATGAGGATGCTAACTGCACTGCCGATTAGAACCATTCAACAGCTGGCTATGTTATCAGGAGGGCTGAAAAGTGACCTCCAACAATTAATGGAAGAGATACTTGAGGTAAAAGGTAAAGAAGCTGAAATAGTACCTGAGACTATTGAAATTTATAATGAATTGGCATTAAAAAAAATGCCGACGAATGAAACAAATAAAACCAATCAAGAGATATTCCGATATCCAGTAAGTGAAGAGGAAAAAATAGAATTAATTAGTCAAGGGATACAAAAGTTTGAAAAGCGAACAGGACAATTTACAATGATGGATGGTGTCTACCAAGCCTTCCAAAGGAATACCCATGCGCTAATTGAAGCCGGAACTGGTGTGGGTAAATCACTTGGGTATCTTCTTCCTGTGGCTTTTTATGCTAAACAAAAGAAAATTCCCGTTGTAGTCAGTACACATACGATACAGTTACAAGAACAAATCCTATATAAAGAGATTCCCCTACTTACAAAGATGCTTCCATTTAAAGTGAAATCTGTTTTATTAAAGGGGAGAAATCATTATCTCAGCTTGGAAAAATTCACAAGGGCGCTACGAGATGAAAATGATAATTATGATACAACGTTAACCAAGATGCAAATTCTCGTATGGTTAACAAGAACAGATACAGGCGATCGCGATGAATTAAACTTATCAAGTGGGGGAAATATTTTCTGGAATAAAATAAGAAATGAGCAAACGGTTTTCACACGAAATAAAACATGGCTGGAAAAGGACTTTTACTTACGAGCAAAAAGTGCTGCAGAGGAAGCAGACATTATCATTACCAATCACTCCTTGTTATTAAGTGAGCTGTCTGGTGAGAAAAAAATTCTACCTGATTTTAATTATGCCATTATCGATGAAGGTCACCATTTTGAAAAGGTAGCAAGCCAATTTGTCGGACTTTCATTAGATTATTTATCTACCCGTCTGTTAATCAGCCAATTTGGTCAGAATGAACAAAGATTTCTTTACTACGAATTGGAGCAACTATTAGCAGCTCGTAAGAATAAAAAAGAAGAATTGGTAGAAGCAGAAAAAATAAATCAATTGATGACAGACCTATCTTATGAAGTAGATGAATTCTTTAAGCTAACTGCAATCTACGCTAAAACAAAGTCTTCGTTAAAAAAAGGTATTAACCGTGCAAAAGTCCATTTTTCCCGAGAGGATAGTGGGAAAGAAAAAGTAGCTTTATTACACAGTGCAGAACGCTTTTCTTTTTTGCTGAAAGACATACAAATTTTGATTAACAATCGCTTAGATATGATTTTAGGTGAACAGGATTTTCTTTCCGTTAATCAAAAAAATAAGCTAGAGGAAATTATCTTATTCCTGTCTGGTATTGAAGAATTGAGAAACACTATCCAGGAGTGCTTTATTAAGGAATCAAACTATGTGAAATGGATAGAAATAGACTTCCGCTCTCAACAAAATGTAACGACCTTTTTTGCTCAACCAACTTTTGTTGCTGCTACGTTAAAGGAAAAATTTTTTCAAATGAAACAAAGTGTAGTTTTGACATCTGCCACCTTAACAGTTAATCATTCTTTCGATTTTATTATTCATGGATTGGGTCTTGATCCACAAATGGTAATGAGCATTCCATCTCCATTCGATTATAAGAAACAGGTACAACTTCTCATTCCAGAGGATCTACCCGAGATAAACGCAGTCAGCATCGAGGAGTTTGTGATTGCGATTACTGAGCATATTATCACGATTGCAGAAAGTACCAAAGGGAGAATGTTAATTCTATTTACGGCACATGACATGTTAAGGAAAACATATGAACTCATTAAAGAAAGTGGATTTCTTAATGATTTTGTCATGATCGCCCAAGGAATAACAAGTGGTAGCCGAACAAGGTTAACTAGGAATTTCCAGCGTTACGACAAAGCCATACTGCTTGGGACAAGCAGCTTCTGGGATGGAGTAGATATTCCAGGTGAGGATTTATCATGTCTCGTCATTGTTAGACTTCCTTTTAGCCCGCCAGATGAGCCTTTTACTGATGCAAAGTGTCAATTAATAAAACAACAAGGCGGTAACTCATTTTCCGAATATTCATTGCCAGAAGCGATACTAAGATTTAAACAAGGCTTTGGCCGTTTAATTCGCACAGAATCAGATCGGGGAATTATTATTGTATTTGATAAGAGGATTGTTACAACAAAATATGGAAATGCCTTCTTACAATCGATTCCACCTGTTCAAGTGAAAAAAGGGACAATGGATGATCTAGTAGCAAATATTTCAACTTGGTTATGATAAAAATTGGTAAAAATACACATCCTATTATATATGGGAGGTGTTAGTATGAGAAGTTTATTTATTTTGGTGACAGTATTCTTTTATATGGTTTCAATCGCCTTTGCCTCTCCTTCTCCCGCTGGCAGTGTAGAAAACATTGATGTTAAATTAAAAGATCATGAAATGGCTGTTACCTTTTTTGGTCTTACAGATGGTGAAGCAACTTTAATTCAAGGCTCTAAAGGTGAAAATATTTTAGTTAATACCGGTGGAGAACGAACACAAGTTGAGTTAGAGGAAATGCTTTGTTTATTTGGGGTGGAAAAAATTTCAGCATTAATTATTACCAGTGGGCAAAATGTATTTGCTAATCGTATCAATGACCTTATTACCAAATACAATATACAGGAAGTAATATCTACTCCAGAAATATCAAGGACACTAACAAAAATAACAGACCCTTCAGTTCAAGTAGAGTTTACTTCTTGGGAAGAGGGGTCCTCAAAAGTCATGTTTCCTGAGCTTACAGCTGATGTTATTTACGCAGGTGTGGGGGAGGATGAAGGACTAGATTTTACGTTGCAGTTTTTGGAGCACCGTCTTTTTCTTATGACCTCGTATAGTTCTGAAGCTGAGTTAGTATTTTTGAAAAGTGATATTCAAGACATCCATATATTTAAGGTCCCGAATTGGGCTAAGGTAGATTTTTTATCTGAAAAACTGGTTCAATATATAAACCCAGAAATCTCGATACTCTTTGAATCAGAAAATCATCAACCAGATCCAGAAATTATTAATGATTTAACAGATACATGGTCAGAAATCTATTTTACAAAAAAAACGGCCACTGTTACGATTAAATTTACTGAAAAGAATTATGAGATTTTTACTATTGCTAACGAAAAGAATGATAAATAGAAGGAAAATTTTAATAGAAAAACAAGTGAATCATTGTCACTTCATTATCGACACCTGTTATAATGATTGATAAGATTATTTCCACTTGTGGTAAAAGAGAAAGAGGAGGAAAAACATGGAGTCAAAAATTGAAGTACTTTCGACTGTAAAGTTACAGCATAGTCCAGAACTTTACAAAATTGTGGATGCACTAAATAGATCATTGAAAGAAAAAGACTTAATGTTCGGATTAGCACTTGACCAAGAGGACCAAAATAAAGCGATTTTTACAATCTATCGTACATAAAGAAGTGAAACTGATATGAAGAAAATTATAATATCCTTAATCATTCTTGTCTTTATTAGTATTGGGTTATTTACTAAAGTGTACCTGACCGCTGTGGATCCTGTAAGTGCGGCAGAAAAAAAAGCAGTTGTTTTAGCAAAGGAAAAGGTTCATTTAAGTGAAGTTCAGGACTTCCATATTTATAATGGATTGGAAACAGTAAACGTCATTGAGGGAAAAAACAAAAAGGGCGATAGTATTATTGTTTGGATTCCTGAAATAAGTAAAAAGGTTTTTGTCGAAGAAGCAAAAAATGGGCTATCAAAAGAAGAAGCTGTACAAAGACTTTATAATGAAAAAAATCCTAAAAAGGTTATCTCTGTACGATTAGGAATGGAAAATGATATTCCATTATGGGAAATATATTATCGTTCAGAAAATAATTTAATAAACTATTACTATGTTCATTTTAATACAGGTGAATGGCTAAAGAAAATTGAGAACCTATGATTGAAACAGGAGGAGAGAAGGAATGGAAGTTAGACTCTCAAGTAGAGTAAAGGCACTTACGCCATCGACTA
>JAQSXG010000193.1 GCA_029256785.1 Neobacillus sp. | reverse complement strand
TATTTTAGCAGGATTAAAACTTATAAAATTCTGGAAGGGCGGACGCCCAAATTTACTTTTAAAAAATTCAAGTAATAAGGAACAATCAAAATCCGTGTAAATGAGGAGGAAATAGACATGTCTGACCACCCAATCCAAGGTTTGATGACGACAGCAATGGAAAGTTTAAAGGAAATGATTGATGTAAATACAATCATAGGTGATCCTGTTGAAACTCCAGACGGAAGCGTCATATTAACAGTTTCAAAGGTAGGATTTGGATTCGCAGCAGGAGGAAGTGAGTTTAAGGTTGATAGCTCACAAGGCCAAGGCCAACCTAAACTACCATTTGGCGGTGGGAGCGGCGGCGGTGTTTCCATTACCCCGATTGCCTTTTTAATTGTTAATTCTCAAGGAGTGAAGATGTTACATCTTGATGAGAGCACCCATTTATATGAAAAACTGCTAGAGCTTGCTCCCCAAGCTGTAGATAAAATTCAGCAAATGCTTTCAAAGAAGGACGACTCTAAACAAAAACAAGAACAATCAAAACCAAACAACCAGCAAAAACAAGAGAAACAAGACTTTGATATATAACATAAAAAGTTAACTTCCAATCATATGGGAGGTTAACTTTTTTAATGGAATAACTCTAGGATTAAATAATTGCAAAAGAAGTTCTGAAAAGATATATTTACACTGTACATAGTTACAGCGAATGCAGTTTATAGAATCGCTCTAGTTTCGTACGACAAAGGGAGGATGAAAAAGATGGCAAACGTTACTTTTAAGGGAAATCCAGTTACACTTTTAGGAAATGAAGTGAAGGTTGGAGACAAGGCTCCAAATTTCAGCGTATTGGCAAATGATTTATCACCAGTTACATTGGACAATACAAAAGGTCAAGTTCGTTTAATTAGCGCAGTTCCGTCTCTAGACACAGGCGTGTGTGATGCAGAAACTCGCCGCTTTAATGAAGAAGCTAATAGCTTAGGTGATGTTAAAATCCTAACTGTTAGTGTGGACTTACCATTTGCACAAAAGCGTTGGTGTGGAGCAAACGGGATTGAAAACGTTCAAACCCTTTCAGATCACCGTGACCTTTCATTTGGAGAGGCATTTGGAGTAGCTATACAAGAACTAAGATTACTAGCACGTGCAGTGTTTGTTGTTGATTCCACGGATACAGTAACTTATGTAGAATATGTAAGTGAGGCAACGAATCATCCAAATTATGAAGCTGCTCTTGAAGCAGCTAGAAACGCAAAATAATTTTTTAATGACGATTAAGGGGCCTCGCCATAGGATGAGGCCTTTTCTATGTTGATTGGAGGGAAACAGTTGAGCATATCACCAGTTGAGCAGCTTTTTACGTTATTTAACGAGACAGCCGTTGCTCTACAAGAAGAATTATCGTGTACATATTTAGAGGCACTAGCAGAAACGGGGGAGAATTTATTTCATGGATCCGTCCTGCAGGAAGAGGTAAGTGAATTAACCGAAAAAAGGCTGAAAAAACAGTATGCTGAAATTGACTTATCGAAGTTTTCAAAGGAAGAATTCCGTAAGGCATACCAGTTGGTTATCCTAAAAGGAATGAAGGAAAATGTTCAGCCAAATCATCAAATGACACCTGATACAGTGGGGATGTTACTAGGATACTTAGTTCAAAAATTCATGAATAAGACTAACTTTCGTCTGCTTGACCCTGCAGTAGGTACAGGTAATTTATTAACGACAGTCCTAAATCAGTTGCAAGGAAAGATTGATTCAGTAGGTGTAGAAATTGATGATTTGTTAATAAAATTGGCTTATGTAAATGCGAATTTACAAGAATACCCAATCCAGCTATTTAATCAGGATAGTCTGGAGCCATTGTTTATTGATCCAGTTGATGCTGTGGTCGCAGACCTGCCTATTGGCTTTTATCCAAACGATGTGCGAGCAGCGGATTATAAGTTGAAAGCAGATCAAGGGCATTCCTATTCTCATCATTTGTTTATTGAGCAAAGTGTCCGTCATACCGTTCCTGGAGGATATTTATTCTTTGTTGTCCCAAACGGGCTATTTGAAAGTGAACAAGCTCCGCAACTAAAGGAATTTCTTAGAGAGAATATTATTGTTCAAGGTCTGCTACAATTGCCTACAGCAATGTTTAAAAATAAAGCGGCAGCAAAAAGTATATTAATCCTGCAAAAGCAAGGAGAAAATGTAATAGCACCAAAACAAGCCATGCTTGTAGATTTACCAAGCCTCTCGAATGCTGTTGAAATGGATAAGATATTAACTCGAATAGAACAATGGTTTCAAGAAAATAAAAGATAAAACCGGTTTATTTACATACTGGTTTTATCTTTTTTTATTATGAAGAATTATGGGAACAATTCGAATTGATTTACATTAGCATTGTAACCGTTTCCACCCAAAATTCCCCTTGTATTGTAATAAATACAGTGATTAAATGAGGAAATGAGAGCAATATTCGATGTCGGTTTGTGCAAAATATAAAGGTACGCAAAGAAAAATAGGAACCGATGTTGTTTTATAAAGGAGCGGTAGGTAAATGTCGAAAATTATAGCAATAAATGCAGGAAGCTCTTCCTTGAAATTCCAATTATTTGAAATGCCAAGTGAAGATGTTATTACCAAAGGTATCATTGAAAGAATCGGAATGGATGACTCGATTTTCACTATAACTGTTAACGGTGAAAAGAATACGGAAACAATAAATATTCCTGACCATGAAGTAGCAGTAAAAATGCTTTTAGATAAGTTAACAACCCTGGGTATTATTAAATCCCTTGATGAGATCGATGGAATTGGTCATCGTGTTGTTCATGGCGGTGAAGAATTTAATGATTCTGCTGTTATCACGGAAGAAGTTCTTAATAAAATTGAACAACTTGCAGAACTAGCACCACTGCATAATCTTGCAAATGCTACTGGAATTAGAGCATTTCAACAAGTACTTCCAAACGTACCAGCCGTTGCTGTGTTTGATACAGCGTTCCATCAAACAATGCCTGAGAGTTCATATCTTTACAGTCTTCCTTATGATTACTACAAGAACTACGGAATTCGTAAGTATGGTTTTCATGGTACTTCTCATAAATATGTTTCACAGCGTGCTGCAGAGCTTCTGGGACGTCCAGAAGAGCAATTACGACTTATTTCCTGCCATTTAGGAAATGGGGCGAGTATCGCTGCTATTGAAGGTGGAAAATCAATTGATACATCAATGGGCTTTACGCCACTTGCTGGGGTAACAATGGGAACACGTTCAGGAAATATTGACCCTGCTCTTATTCCGTATATCATGGAAAAAACGGATAAAACGGCAGAAGAAGTCCTTGATGTGCTAAACAAAGAGAGCGGAATGTTAGGTGTATCCGGTTTTTCAAGTGATTTAAGAGATATTGAAATAGAAGCGAGTAAAGGTAATGAACGGGCACAGCTTGCATTAGATGTATTTGCCAATCGGATTCATAAGTATATTGGTTCATATGCATCACGGATGTACGGAGTAGACGCTATCATCTTCACTGCCGGTATCGGTGAAAATAGCGATGTTATCAGAGAAAATGTACTGAAGGGTCTTGAATTTATGGGAGTATATTGGGACCCAGCACTCAACAAAGTTAGAGGCGAAGATCGCTTCATTAACTACCCACACTCACCCGTAAAAGTATTAGTTATCCCTACGAACGAAGAAGTAATGATTGCTCGTGACGTAGTTCGTTTAGCATAATTCTATAGCAAAAGGCAAATGTTCCTCCCTGGGACATTTGCCTTTTTTATTATTATTTATTGTTTGTGTTATACTTTAAGAAAATAATGGTATTGGGGGGGCAGCAATGTCATTGACGGATCGGGAAAAAGAAGTACTAAATAATATTAAGGAATGGGAAACCAACTTATTAAACTATGAGGCAAATGATTTAGAATTAACATTTGAAAAATATTTAGAGAGTTCATTCAACTTATTACCGGACAAAGTTCAAAGTCAGTTTTTCATGGTTATTGATAACTGGTTGTTTCATTTACATGGAATTATCCAAGGTTCTCAGCTCCAAATGGATGCAAAAGAAAGAATCCTATCTTCAGGAAGAATCTTTAAAAAAGACCTAGAAAAAATAGAAGACCTAAGAGAACTAACAATTGATCAATTACAGTACATAGCAATGCAACATATTGCAAGGCACCGGCTTTATTCCTTTGCACAGGGTGGTATAGCGGGTACAGGCGGTACACTTTTATTAGGGACGGATATTCCTGCAATGGCTGTTATTAACTTAAGAGTCGTTCAATTAATTGCCATGACATACGGTTTTGAGGTAAACACTCCACATGAAATGATGACTTCACTGAAGGTTTTCCATACGGCTTCACTGCCGCCAAGATTGCAAAAAGAGGGCTGGTCCACTTTAATGCATGAATTGGATTCTACCGAAAACCCATATTTTTACGAAGGAAATGAAGATATTACTGATGTAACCTGGATTGAACAGCCACTCCAACAATTATTGAAAGCAATGGTAATCGCCTTATTCCGAAGAAAGACAATTCAGGGAATTCCGTTGGTAAGTATGGCTATTGGTGCAGGAACTAATTATCAATTTACAAGAAAAGTAACCGAATTAGCACATAAATATTACCAACTTCGTTATTTAAATGAAAAAGAGGGATTAACGAGATGAGTAACCTAGAGCATAAGAAGGAAGCACCAAAGGCGGTTCGCTGTAAGGTTATAACCGTGAGTGATACAAGAGACAAGGATTCTGATAAGAGCGGTAAGCTCATGATGGAAATGCTCGAAAAAGAGGGGCATTTGATAATTGATTATGTAATTGTTAAAGATGAAACTTTACCAATCCAAACAGAAGTGTTAAAAGGCTGTGACAGGGAAGATATCGATGTCATACTAACAAATGGTGGGACGGGTATAGCAAAGCGTGATGTTACGATTGAGTCTATTCAAGAAATTCTTGACAAAGAAATTGTCGGGTTTGGTGAATTGTTTAGAATGCTAAGCTACCAGGAAGACATAGGATCAGCGGCTATCCTTTCAAGAGCTATTGCTGGCGTGGTTCGTGATAAGGCGGTATTTGCGACTCCTGGTTCTTCAGGAGCCGTTAAGCTAGCAATGAATAAGCTAATATTACCTGAGATTGGTCATGTTGTAAGGGAAATAAAAAAGGATTTATTATGAGTGAAAAAACTCCCATTTTATAGAAATGGGAGTTTCTTATTGATGAACCTTTTCTGAGAGAACTTGGTTCGCCCTGTACCACAGCCATAAATCATTAATAATGGAAGCAAGTTCTGCAATATCATTGTTAAGTTCACACGAACGGACAAAATTGCTTTCAATTGATAGCTGTGCTTGTTTAGCATTAATGTTACTTTCGAGTTCTTGGATCCGATCAGGGATCGTTCCACGAATTTGTTCCCAATGAAATAGAATCGTGTTTTGGGTCTCTATATCATATTGGTCCCATTCCATTTTTAAATCAGGTAATGAAATACCTAGTCGTTTATCAAAGGTAAAGTGCTTTTTCACGTTAGTGCCTCCAAGAAGTTTTCATCATTTTTAACATTCTATTAAATAACCATTCATGATGTTTACTTATTTTCCTTTTCTGTACGAACAACGAGGACGTCACAACGAGCATAACGAGTGATATGTTCAGAAACACTACCAATCAAGAAACGCTCAACAGCATTCATCCCGGTTGCACCACAAATAATTAAATCAATCTGATGCTTTTTTGCCATTTCTTTAGGGATTTTTACTTTTGGTGAGCCATACTCAATTTCATATTGAACATGGCTAACTCCTGCATCCTGTGCCTGTTTTTTATAATTTTCAAGGAAGTCGATAGCAAGTTTGTTTGCTCGATCAGCGATATCTGGGTCATACGAGTCAATTAACAAGAATGACCTAGTATCGATGACATGTGCTAATAATAATTTTGCATCATTTCTTTTTGCAATTTCAACCGATTTTTTAAACGCCCACTCCGCTTCTGAAGAACCATCAACAGCAACTAAAATACTTCTATAATTAGTTTCCATGCAAATCTCCTCCTTTACTCAATTATAACAATATTTTCTATGAATAGGTGTTTCAATTTTTAGAAAACTAATGGAGTAAAACAACCATTAGAAGGGAGGAAAGAAGCATGGAAAAACAAGATTCAAAAAAACAAGATTCAAAAAAACAAGTTTCATTTGAGTTTGATGAGCAAGGAGCAAATGAAGTAAGCGAACAAATTATGAATTCTTATAATAGTGGTTTTATAAACCAAGATTCACAAGTACACAATAGTAAAGAAGTCCAAAAAACAGAAGGTTAAATTAAAAGCTGCCCACAATGTGGACAGCTTTTTTTTGTATATGTCTATGAAAATTTTTTTATCAAGGGCGCTAACCCAAGAGCAGTCTATCCCCTGTGCATATTCTTTAATGTGAGAGGATATTACAGAGGAGGATGAATGATGTACAATAACCAAAATGATATGAGGATTCGCCGCCCAAGGTATGGCTATGGATTTGGGCGTCGTCCATTTGGATATGGCTTTGGGTTCCCGTTAGGTTTCTTAGGGGGCTTAGCACTAGGCTCAGTCGTGAGACCATATCCTTACTATCCAGCCCCTTATCCATATTACCCGTACCCTTATTACCCTTGGTTCTAACCATTCAAAGTGAAGCTTTGCAGTGATCCTGCGAAGCTTATTTATATTTGTAAATGAATGAAAATTTACTTGTTTTTAATAAAAACATTGGGTATTCTAACTTTTTTTGATAAAATGAAAGTGTTTTCATGAAATGCAGTTTCATCGAAAAAGTAACGTGAAATTAATTGGGGGTATGGACATGCGTATCGGGGTTCCGAAAGAGATAAAAAATAATGAGAATCGGGTTGCGATGACACCGGCTGGGGTTACAAACCTTTTAAATTTTGGCCATGAGGTTTTTATTGAAAAAGGGGCTGGATTAGGTTCCGGATTTAATGATGAAGATTATTCTGCCGCTGGTGGAAAAATAGTAGAAACGGCTTCTGAAGCTTGGTCTATGGATATGGTTATGAAGGTAAAAGAGCCGCTACCAAGTGAGTATTCATATTTTCGCGAAGGTTTAATTTTATTTACATATTTACACTTAGCGCCAGAGCCTGAATTAACAAAGGCATTAATAGAAAATAAAGTTGTTGGAATTGCCTATGAAACGGTACAATTGTCAAATCGTTCATTACCTTTATTGACACCAATGAGTGAAGTAGCCGGAAGAATGGCGGCTCAAATTGGTGCCCAATTCCTAGAAAAGGTTCATGGGGGAAAAGGTATTCTCTTGTCAGGTGTACCAGGTGTACAAAGAGGGACAGTTACCGTCATTGGAGGCGGTGTAGCAGGGACGAATGCAGCAAAAATGGCAATTGGATTAGGAGCGAAAGTAACAATTATCGACTTAAATCCAGAACGTCTACGTCAGTTAGATGATATTTTTGGTTCAGATATTACGACACTGATGTCAAATCCTTATAATATTGCAGAAGCTGTTAAAGAATCTGACTTAGTTATTGGTGCCGTTCTAATTCCGGGTGCCAAAGCACCAAAACTAGTAACAGAAGAAATGATTCAATCCATGTCACCAGGCAGTGTGGTCGTAGACATTGCAATCGACCAAGGCGGAATCTTTGAAACAACTGACAGGATTACTACTCATGATAATCCTACATATATTAAACATGGCGTTGTTCATTATGCGGTTGCGAATATGCCCGGCGCTGTTCCAAGGACTTCAACAATGGCATTAACCAATGTGACGGTTCCTTATGCTGTCCAAATTGCTAATAAGGGCTATAGACAGGCATGTCTTGACAATGAGGCGCTACTAAAAGGGATTAATACGCTTAGCGGGTTTGTAACGTACGAGGCAGTTGCAGAAGCTCACGGGCTTTTATACTCTGATACTAGAGCATTACTCGAACAGCTATAAAATAAAAAAGGAAGAGATCCATAAAAAATGGGACTCTTCCTTTTATTTTTTAGAAAAATAAAACCAGTTTCGTAAAGAAACTGGTTAGGAATTATAAGATAATAGAGCCGCCTTTGCCGTATCACACATAAGAAAGTTTTAAACCACCACTCCTCAAAGTGGGTGTTCGCGCGAAGACTCCTGCCTGTCCTCCAAGTCATATAGACAGAG
>JAQSXG010000192.1 GCA_029256785.1 Neobacillus sp. | reverse complement strand
AAACCGCAGTATTGCAGGTAAAGGTATCTTCCCATCGATTGATGTGTTAAATAGCGCAAGTCGGGTAATGAACGAGATTACTTCAGAAGAACATATTCATGCCACTCGTATCTTTAAAAAATTACTGGCGTCCTATAATGACGCCGAGGATTTAATCAATATCGGAGCCTATAAAAAAGGGTCGAATCGAGATATCGACTTAGCGATCCGCCTAAAACCGCAAATGGATAATTTTTTACGGCAAGGTATTTATGAACCTTCCCAGTTAGAGGAATCAAAATCCTTCTTAATTTCACAATTTGGAGCGATGATGCGATGAAATTTAATTTTTCTTTTCAAAAAGTCCTTGATGTCAAAGAAAAACAAAAGGAGATAGCACATCAAGAGTTTGGTACCATCAAACTTCGCCAAATGGAACTCGAAGAACAAATTGAAGGTCTCGAATTGGAAAAGGAACAGGTTTTTAACCAATATAATAATGTTCATAAAAAAACAATATCAGAAATCTTAGCGGTTCAACAAGAAATTGAGCATGTGAACTTACAAATGCAACAAAAGGTACTGCAATCCCAACAGATTCATCAGGAAGTAGAAAAAAAACACCGGGTTCTAATCGAAAAAACACAGGAAGCAAAAATGTGGAATCAATGGAAAGCGAAGTCAAAGGATGCCTTTCAAAAACAATTGGATCAAAAAGAACAAGCTATGTTAGATGAAATGGCTGTCTTAAGCTATGCCCGAAGGATATGAGGTGAGTGAAAACAGATGGATGAGAAGAAACGCGGAAAATTTGGGACCTTTTTTTACCTAGGAGTTATCCCTATCGTACTTACTGTCACATTCAGTATCGTTTTGTTAAAGTTCATGGATGTACCCGTATGGAAAACAGTAAAAGACTGGGGTAATAATATCCCTGTCATTAGCGCTATCATTCCTGGTTCAAATTCTAGTCCTGCAAAGGCAGATACATCAGGAGATGAGGATTATTGGAAACAAGAATACGAGAAAGTAGAAGAGACCTTGAAAGAGAAGGAACAGGAACTAGCTGATATTAAAAAACAACTTGATTCTAATCAACAAGGTGTTAAAGAGTTACTAGACAGCAAGGAAGAATTACAAAGTCAATTAGAAGCAGGTCAAACACAAGAAATGCAGAATCAAATGGAACAAACAGCTGAAATTTATGCAAATATCCCTCCTGCAAAGGCAGCAGCGATGTTAGCTACCATGCCGCTTGGGGATGCTTCGTTAACACTTTCTAGATTAGATGCCGAATTACAAAGCAATATTCTCGGAGGTATGAAGGACGCAAAGAAGGCTGCACAAATTACAATGATGATTCAAGATATTGCGATGTTAAAAGAAAAAGATCAGAACGCAATTAAACTTCGGATAAATGAACTCGTACTGCAACATGAGAACCCTACGGATCCCTTATCTGAAACCATTTCAGCGATGCCACCAGGGCAAGCAGCAAGCATTATCCAATCGATGATGGAAACCAATGCAACAGTTGCAATGGACGTAATGAAGAAAGTAAACACAAATAGTCGTTCACAAATTTTATCGGAGATTTCAAAGACGAATGCAAAATTGGCTGCCGAAATTGCGGCGAATTTAAAATAAGTAGAAACCCCTCCAAGGAAGGAGAAAATAATGAAAAAACAGCTTTTCTTATTCGTTTTATTTGCAACCCTTTTTTCCTTTCAAACCACCATACTTGCGGATGAACCGACTTCTTCCGGCGAGACTTCCGTCTATGACTCTATCAATAATGGCGGGGAACCTTCACCGCCTGCATCGAAAGAAGTTGCAGACAGCAAGCCACCTACACTATTTCCCTTATTTTTTAAATTTATTGTATCGTCCGCACTAGTCATTGGTTTACTAGTCTTTTTATTGCGGTTTCTATCTAAACGAAACCGTCTACTTCCATCTAGTGGACCGGTCCTGCCATTAGGGGGACAAGTATTAGGCAATAACCGATCGATTCAGGTTGTGCTCATTGGGCAAACCATTTATGTGATTGGAGTGGGAGAAACGGTTTCCTTGATTCGTACCATTTCCCAAGGAGAAGAGTATCAGCACCTCTTGGAAGGCTACGAAAATCAGGCAGATACTCTTTCGCCTACTTGGTTGCCGAAGGATACGAAAGACAAGTTTAACGCTGTATTTCAGAAATATGTGCAGAAAATGCAAAAAGAAAACAAAGAGGAGTAGGAACGTATGATACGAAAATTAGCCATCTTAGTTCCTTTACTTACACTTGGAGTTTTTTCTGTTGCACATGCGGCCATTCCAACCGAAACCCTATTACCAGGAATCGATTTAGGGTCGAATGAGCCTGATAAAGTCTCGAATACGATGCGCATCATTCTTTTAATCACAGTGATGTCTATCGCTCCTGCAATTCTTGTATTGATGACAAGTTTTACCCGAATTATCGTCGTTTTGGGATTTGTTCGTAATGCCCTTGGTACCCAACAAATGCCGCCAAACCAGGTGTTAGTTGGATTGGCGTTATTTATGACCTTTTTTATCATGGGTCCTACTTTATCAACCATGAATCAAGAAGCACTCCAGCCTTTTATGGAGGGGAAACTTACTCAAAAAGAGGCTTTTGATGCCGCGGGCGGGCCAATTAAAGAATTTATGGCCAAACATACACGCGAGAAGGATTTAGCTTTGTTTATGGATTATGCAGGGATGGACAGGCCGGATCAAGTGAAGGATATTCCGCTAACAGCTTTAGTTCCTGCTTTTGCCATTAGTGAATTAAAAACTGCTTTCCAGATGGGATTCATTATCTTTGTCCCGTTCTTGGTTATCGATATGATCGTTTCCAGTATCTTAATGTCCATGGGGATGATGATGCTACCGCCGGTAATGATCTCTTTACCGTTTAAGATTCTACTATTCATTTTGGTCGACGGCTGGAATTTGATAGTCAAGTCATTGCTCGTGAGTTTTTAAGAAGGGAATGATGGTGATCCATGACTACTGAACTAATTTTACGAATCGCTCAAGATTCTGTATATACCATACTAATTGTCATCGCTCCCGTAGCAGGGGTTGCCCTTGCAATCGGGTTACTAGTAAGTATCTTTCAAGCGACTACACAAATTCAGGAGCAGACGCTTGCGTTTGTCCCAAAAATAGTGGCCGTTTTCATTTCAATTATATTTTTTGGACCGTGGATGTTGAGACACGTCGTTGATTTTACCCAAAATTTATTGGGGAATCTTTCTCAATATGTGGGGTAGGTGATGGAGTTGGATGCATCATCCTGGTGGACTTTTTTACTGGTTTTTGTGAGAATCACCACATTCATGGTTACAGCACCGTTATTTTCAGGACGACAATTACCGGTTCAGTACAAGATTGGTATAAGTGTGGTGCTTAGTATTCTCTGTTTCGGGATGGTGAAAGAACCGATCGATACCCTGCCTCAGGCAACTCTAGTACTTTTAATACTCAAAGAGTTCATGGTCGGGATTGTATTAGGTATGGTTGCGACGATTTTTCTATACGCCGTCCAATGGGCGGGGGCAATAATGGATTTGTTAATTGGTTTTTCAATGGCCAGTCTTTTTGACCCAACCTTTGGAACGAACACTCAGTTGACCGGACGCTTTCAAAATATTTTAGCCATTTTGGTGTTGCTGGCAACAAATGCCCATCATCTGCTGATTCAGGGGATCTTAGCTAGCTTTGATTGGATTACGGTACAAGCTATGGTACCAGCTTTTATGGATGGACGATTATCCACCTTCCTGTTACAAATTGTTGGGCAGATGTTTATGATTGGCTTTATGATGGCCGCACCGATCATTGGAACACTGTTTGTTGTCGATGTAGCCTTAGGAATTATTGCGAGGACCGTTCCTCAGATGAATCTATTTGCGGTGTTTCCTCCTATTAAAATATTAATACATTTTTTAGTTTATATATTTATTTTACCGAGCTTCTTTTATTTATTAAAAATACTGTTTGAAACAATGTTTGAATCAATGCATTCTATCTTGAAAATAATGGGGGCGTAACGATGCTTCTTCGTTTAGACCTGCAATTATTTGCTGGAGAAAAGACGGAAAAAGCGACACCGCATAAGCGGCAGGAGACAAGAAAAAAAGGGGAAGTTGCAAAGAGTCAGGAAGTTTCTTCAGCCCTTACCTTGTTGCTGTGTTTTGCTTTTTTCATGGTTGGCGGAAAGAAATTAATGGAGGGAAGCTTAAACATCTTTAAGCATTCATACCAGGAATATTTACTATGGGATATGTCCCTTTCTAGCACCCAGCTTTTATTTAACCAGCTGTTATGGGATGTTGCTAAATTGGTATCCCCTATCTTTGCCGTTGCCCTGATTGCCGGTGTTTTGGCAAATTATATGCAGGTTGGATTTATGTTTAATCCAGAGTCGGTGCAAATGAAATTAAATAAATTGAATCCGATTGAAGGAGCAAAACGGATATTTTCCCTTCGCTCGTTGGTTGAATTACTTAAATCAATTTTAAAAATGGTGGTTACCTCTGGCATTGTTTGGTGGGTAATTATGGGCAAGAAAGAGGAATTAATTACCATCGGCGCTAAAAATATTTGGGATGCAGCTAGATTCATAGGTACACTGACCATTCAAGTTGGGATATGGGTAGCGGTCGTTTTAGCTGTTCTAGCGGCAGCGGATTATGCCTATCAAAAATATGAGCATGAAAAAAAGATGCGTATGTCCAAACAGGATATTAAGGATGAATATAAGAAGATGGAAGGGGATCCGCTAATCAAAGGAAAGCGGAGAGCCAAGCAACAACAGTTATCCATGAATCGAATGATGCAAGAATTGCCTAACGCGGATGTGGTAATTACCAATCCAACCCATTTCGCTGTTGCGATTCGTTACGACTTCGACACTATGGCAGCACCCATCGTCATTGCGAAAGGGAAAGATCATATCGCACTGAAAATTAAGGAAGTCGCGAAACAAAATAAAATTATGACAGTAGAAAATAAGCCTTTGGCCCGTGCATTATTTGCTGCGGTAGAAATTGGAGAACCAATTCCAGAGGATTTGTTCAACGCTGTGGGAGAGATTTTGGCTTATGTTTACTATCAGGAAGGTCGGTATAAGGGGATGATGGCATGAAGATAAAAGAATTTTCCGTATTCATAGTTGTCATTTTGATTGTCGCAATGATGATCATTCCATTACCAACATTATTATTAGATTTTCTATTAATCTTTAACATTAGCTTGTCACTAATGATTCTATTAGTGGCGATGAATACGAAGGAACCGTTGGATTTTTCAATATTTCCAACTGCGATATTAATAACAACCTTATTTCGTTTAGCACTGAATGTGTCTACCACACGTTCGATTCTTTCAAAAGCAGATGGAGGAAAGGTAATCGAAACCTTTGGTTCGTTTGTTATTGGCGGAAGTCCTGTTATTGGTTTTGTTGTCTTCTTAATTCTCGTTGTTATTCAATTTCTAGTCATAACAAAGGGTTCAGAGAGGGTAGCGGAAGTAGCTGCTCGCTTTACCTTAGATGCAATGCCAGGAAAGCAAATGAGTATTGATGCGGATATGAACGCCGGGTTATTAAGTGAACAAGATGCTCGGGCACGTCGTACAAAAGTGGAGCATGAGGCTGACTTTTATGGAGCTATGGATGGTGCCAGTAAATTTGTAAAAGGTGATGCGATTGCTGGAATTATCATCCTTCTAATCAATATTATCGGTGGATTTGCGATTGGTATGACTATCCATGGCATGGGCTTTGCCGAAGCGGCTAGTACGTTTACGTTATTATCTGTTGGCGATGGTCTTGTCAGCCAAGTACCTGCCTTATTGATTTCCACTGCGACAGGTATTACCGTTACACGTGCAGCATCCGAAGGGAATTTAGGCGCGGATATTATAAAACAAATCTTCAGCAATGCAAAACTACTTTATATTGTGGCTGGTACGATGCTTACACTGGGAATCTTTACTCCTATTGGTCTGTTCTTAACTCTACCTGTTGCTGGAATTCTAGCATTTAGTGCCTATAAAATGCAAACGACTGATAAAAAACAGGAACTACTCAATGAACAGATGGAAATGGAAGGAAAAGAAGAGGATATTAGCCATCCTGAAAAGGTAATTAGCCTTCTACAGCTTGATACACTTGAATTAGAGATCGGATATGGGCTCATTCCTTTAGCGGATCAAAGTCAGGGAGGAGACATTCTTGATCGGATTGTAATGATTCGTAGGCAATTTGCGATTGAATTAGGCTTGGTGATTCCTACCATTCGGATTCGCGATAATTTACAATTAACGCCAAATCAATATATTTTGAAATTCCGAGGCAACCGAATTGCCGATGGAGAAGTATACCTTGATCATTTCCTTGCGATGAGCCAAGGGATGGGTGATGAAGAAATAGAAGGAATCCAGGTTACAGAACCAGCTTTTGGATTACCGGCTATCTGGGTAAGTATGGAAGCAAAACAAAGAGCCGAACTTATGGGGTATATGATTGTCGATCCGCCTTCTGTTATTGCCACCCATCTAACAGAGATCTTAAAGCAATATGCACACCAGTTGTTGCGTAGAGAAGAAACAAAGGAATTAGTCGAAAATCTGAAAGAGTCACACCCGAATCTGGTCGAGGAACTTGTTCCAAATTTACTTACAATTGGTGAAATCCAAAAGGTGCTACAAAACTTGCTTCGTGAACAGATTTCTATTCGCGATTTGGCTGCAATATTTGAAACGTTAGCAGATTATGCTGTCTATACAAAGGATCCGAAGGTCTTGACAGAATATGTACGTCAATCCTTAACCCGTCAAATTACCGAGCAATATGCAGATGCTGGAGTCATTAATGTCCTAACAGCTGGGGCAACCTTAGAGAAGGGGATTTCCGATAGCATCCAGCAAACGGAAGCGGGCGTCCATTATCTTTCAATGGATCCACAAATGTCGAGAAAAATAATTGAAGAGCTGCAAGGGCAAATGGAGAGAGTGGTTAAAGCTGGCGGTCAGCCGATTTTCCTTACCTCACCGTCCATTCGAATGTACTTGAAGCAGTTTGTTGATAAAATTATGCCGTCTGTCCCAGTTCTATCATACACAGAGCTGGAGCCCACAATTGAGATCCAGAGTATAGGAGTGGTGAATATATGAAAACGAAGAAAATCATCGCTGATTCCATGCCCCTTGCTTTAAAAATGGTTCGTCAACAATTAGGGGATAACGCGATTATTGTGAATACGAAGGCAATAAAAGCAGGTGGTATTTTTGGTTTATTTGCAAAGCAAAAATTTGAAGTCACTGCATATTCTGTTGATGAAGAAGGCAAGGGTGCAGTACCCAAATTTGAATTAGAGCTTAAGGCAAAGACAAGGAACATTCAAGAGAAAATTTCTGAGGAGAAAAAAACAGAAGTAGGGGAAGCCAATCTCTCTGGTTTTCATAAACAGCCTCAAAACCTATATAATTATTATTCTCAAAATGCTGGAACGAAGGAACCGCTCGTTCCTTCCACACCCCAGCCGCGAGAAAGTGATAAAGCTGTTCTAGATGAGCTTCAACATATGCGAAAAATGATGATGAATTTCATGATTAATGATAAGGAGAATACAGCCTTACCAACTGGGATTACCAAGTGGGTGAATCACCTGAAAAAACAGGGTGTGGATGAGGAAATTGTCGAGTATATTGTCAATGGTATTTTAAAGAAATATGATTCCCTGAGCAACCTGAAGGACGATGTAATCAAAAAGGAAATGATGTCTATCATTGAAGATTTAATCAAAAGACGCATTCCTGAGACGAACACGGTCCAAGAGACGACGCGTATGATCAATGTAGTTGGACCAACTGGGGTTGGAAAAACGACCTCGATTGCTAAACTAGCAACGGAACAGGTATTAAGGCAAAAACGTCGGGTAGCAATGATTACAACGGATGTCTACCGGATAGCAGCAGTAGAGCAACTTAAAACCTATGCAGGGATTTTGAATGTCCCAATAGAGGTAGTCCGTTCAAAGGATGAACTGGAAAAGTCGCTTAACAAACTGGAACATTACGATTTAATCTA
Organism: Neobacillus sp.; assembly: GCA_029256785.1. Lineage (GTDB taxonomy): Bacteria > Bacillota > Bacilli > Bacillales > Cytobacillaceae > Neobacillus. Next base: position 107 of record JAQSXG010000192.1, on the reverse strand, counting down.
TATGGATACGACTGGTCGGAATTATAAGGACGTCAAATACCGAGAGTCGATTAATGAATATTTATATCACCCAATTAAAAGTGATAATTTTCTTGTACTGAGTCTGA